>DATHBQ010000275.1:0-6784 GCA_035296105.1 Propionibacteriaceae bacterium
CCGTCCTCGAGCACGCCCATGCCCGGCACGATGACTGCGTCGACCGACCCCGCTAGGACGAGGCTGCGGGGAACGTCGAGCAGCAGGCCCAGGAGTTTCCGCGCGGCCTGTCCGGCCCGGCCGCCGCCCTTGCCGGTCGAGCTCCAGTGCAGCGGGACGGACCGGATCCCGTAGCGGGCGAGCAGCTCGTCCGGCGCGACGGTGATGCCCCGCAGCTCGAGATCCGGGTAGGTCGACCGCAGCCAGGCGAGGACCGCCTCGAGGCTGGCGTCGTTCCCGAGGTTGCCGCTGCCCAGGTAGCCGTAGAGGCCGACGCGACGAAGGGGCCGATTCACGAAGTCTTGCCCTCCTGGCGTCCGACCGGGCTGAACCGCCCGAGGATCGAGCTCACCCTCTCGGCGACCCGGGCTGCTCGGGACGACCGGCCGACCTCTCGGAGGGCCAGGTCGGGGCTGGACAGGAACTGCAGCCGGTACATCGGGTTCGCGTGCCCCAGGATCCACAGGGCCAGCACTTTCCGGCACCGCCAGCGGTCCCTCCGGCTGATCGGCGCCCGGCCGATCGCCGTGACGAACCCGAGCAGGTACTCCCCGACCAGGCGCACCACGGGGTGCCGCCAGCGGTTGGCCCGCGCCGGGTCCAGCCGGCTGCAGCGTACGCGGATGTCGCGGTTGCCCATGCGGGTGGTTCGGGTCGGGTGGTCGCGGCGGAAGTAGAGGAACTCCGGGACGTTGTGGAACGGACCCTGCAGGGCCAGCTCGGCGACGAAGGTGCGGTCGGCCCAGTGGTAGCTGCCGAACGGCTTGACCCGGCGGAGCACCGGCATCGGGATGACGCCGTAGATGTCGTCGCCGCCGTGGGTGTACAGGATGCTGCGGAAGCGCTCGACGGGATCGGGCACGTCGGTGGTCAGCGGGTAGTCGATCTTGTGGGTGACCTGGCCCTCTTCGTCGATGAAGGCGGTCCAGGCGTGCGCCAGGGCAATCTCCGGTCGGGCATCGATCGCCTCGACGCAGCGCTGCAGCAGCTCGGGGTGGTAGAGGTCGTCGTGCGATACCCACTTGAAGAGCTCGCCGCGCGCCAGCTCGATGACCACGTTGTGGTTGAACGTCGAGCCGCGGTTGACCGGGTGGCGGACGTAGCGCACCCGCTGGTCCCGGTCCGCGTACCGCTGGGCGATCTCGCCCGTCCGGTCGGTGGAGCCGTTGTCGGACACGATCAGCTCGAAGTCGGTGTAGGTCTGGGCCAGCAGGGCCTCCAGCGACTCGGCGAGGAAGTTCTCGCCGTTGTACACCGGGAGGCCGAGGGTCAGGCGGGGTGCCGCTGCGGCGCTCATCGGGCCACCGCCAGGCTCGCCGAGTGGGCGGTCAGTGCCGAGCGGAGCTGGTGCCACCAGAGCAGGGCCGAGAGGATCTGCGCGATCGCCACGCCCCAGCTCGCCCCCAGGGCCCCGCCCAGGACGGCGCCCACGGCGCCGCCGATCACGTAGAGCGCCGAGGCGGTCAGCTGGACCGGGAGACTGCGGCGGGCCGCGCCCATGGCCCGAAGGCCGGCCGTTGCCGCGGTGATGAACGAGGCGGCTGCGACCGTCAGCGTTATCGCGGGCAGTAGTGATTGAGTTGGCATCCAAAGCTCCTTGAGTACGAAAGGCCCGGGGCCCAGCGGGAAGACCGCCATCAGGAGCAGTCCCCAGATGACGGCAGCTGCGGCCTGGACGCCCCCGAGGGCGAAACAGAACCGCGCGAGGTGCCGGTGGTTGCGGTTGAACACCCTCGACGCTTCCGGAACGGCGACCTGGCTGATCCCCATCAGGATGACGAGGAACGGGCCCATCAGGATCTCCGACGCGCGGACGTAGCCCACCGCCGCCAGGCCGGCCACCGCGCCGAGGATGACCGACCGGAGCTGGGTCGAGCCGCTGATGCTGACGTTCTCGATCAGGTACCGGAACGAGAGATCGCGGTGGGTCCGAAGCCATGAGCGGGCGGCGGCGGGGCGGGGGATCGTACGGGCCTGCAGCATCCCCAGCAGCCCGGCGAGCGTCGCTGTGATCCCGAAGGCCAGCAGACACCGGGCCGCGCTGCTGTCGCCGCGCTGGTACAGCACCGCGAGGGCCGCCACGAGCAGGACGGTCCAGAACAGGTCGTTGAGGAAGGCGGCCGACCCCCGACCGCAGGCGAAGAAGGCGAACCGGAAGCTGTCCTGCAGCGCCAGGCCCGGGAGCCCGACGCCCAGCGCGACGAAGACCGGTCCGATCGGGTCCGGCAGGACCAGGCCGAGTCCGACACAGAGCACGCCGACCGCCAACCCGACCAGCAGAGCGGCCCCGCTCGCCTCCGAGGCTGCTCGCCGCCAGCGGGTGTCCTGGTTTCCGCTGTAGCGGACCAGCAGCGGATCGGTGGCCAGTCCCCGGGTTGCGTTGATGACCACGGTGTAGGTGACGAAGGCCAGCGTGAACGCCCCGAAGTTGCTGGCCCCGAAGGAGCGCGCGACGAACAGGCCGAGCGCGAAGTTGCTGAGGCTGGACATGCCCTGGTCGGCCACGCCCCAGCCCAGGCGGCGCACCGCCCGGATCACGCCGCGGCCACTCGGAGGGGCCGAGGTCGTCGGCGTCTCGCTCGACAGGGTGGTCACGACTGCACCTCCGTCCGGGCCCTCGGAAGCCGACCCTGGAACAGAGCGGCCCCGGCGAGCAGAACCACGCCGAGCAGCGCACTGGCCACGACATCGGTCAGCCAGTGCATCGCCACGACCAGGATCGAGATGCCCATCATCACCCCGACCACTCCGAGGGCCGCCCACAGCCACCGGACTTGCGGCACGAAGAGCAGCAGCAGGCAACCGGCGCTGATCAACAGCATCACCATGTGTCCGGACGGATAGGAGGTGGCCATCCCGTGCAGGTCACCGTGCCCGTCGGACCGGTCCATCGCGGCCTTGGCCGCCAGGGTCGCGGCGACTGCGACGGACCCGGTCGCTCCGGCGAAGATCAGCGGACGGAGGCTGCGGTCGCGCCAGGCCGCGATGGCGCTGCCGATGGCCAGCAGGGGGCCCGTGACCAGCGGCGAGAGCCCGTCCACCATGTAGCCGAACCGGGTCTGGGTCGCTCCCCAGCGATCGCCGGGCCGGAAGGTCTCACGGGTGACGTCGTCCAAGGGCTGGGTCAGGCCGGCGGCGACGACCAGGGAAAGCAGAAGGAACGCGATGGCGCTCGAGGCAGCCGTCGCCCCGAGGATCCAGCGCCGGTCGAGGCGACGCCGACCCTGCCTCGGGCTGGCCGTCGCCGACGGGCCGGCCGCGGCGGACCGGTTCAGGGAGTTCATGGTCATGCGGCGGGCTCCGTCAACGGCTGGGCCGCCTTGTCCGTCCGTCCCACCGGGTGCGCGACGGCGTAGCGGTAGATCTCGAGCAGCCGAGCGGTGCTCGCGGCAACGGTGAACCGGCTCAGGTAGGTCTCGCGGGCCTGACGACCGTATGCCGCCCAGCGCTCGGGCTCGTCGTCGACGTCGGCGAGCAGGTCGGCCAGTGCGCCGACCTCGGTGGGCGGGAAGAGAGCTCCGTCCGTGCCCGGGGTGATCAGCTCCGGGAAGGCCCCGTGGCCGGACGCGATCGGCGCCGTCGCGGCCGCCATCGCCTCGACCGCCACCATCCCGAAAGTCTCCTCCCACTGCGAAGGGACCACGACCGCCCGGGGGCCGACGAGCATGCGGGAGACCTCGGGTCGCGACACGTGACCCGCCATCCGCACACTCGGATGGCCGGCCGCCCACCGCTCGACCGCCGGGGCCATCTCGCCGCCGCCGACCACCACGAGCCGGAGCAGCGAACGGGGCCGCCGGGCCCGGAACTCGTCCCAAGCTCGCATCAGAAACGAGGCGCCCTTCGCCTCGTCGAGCCGTCCCACGTACGCGACCTGGTGTTCGACTGCGCCGTCGGTCTCAGCGGGTGCCGGGACGAAGTTGTGCTTGACGAAGCTGCGTTCGGACGGCAGGCCGAGTGGCGCGAGCAGATCGCGCTGGGCGGCCGAGATGAAGATGTAGGCGCTGACCAGCCGCCGCCAGGCGGCCGCATGCAGTGCGGCGCCGACCACGATCGGAAGGGTCGCCGGCGCCGAGCCGCGGTAGCAACCGTGGGCCACCGCCGGGAGCCGGGATGCGCCCAGACAGTCGTGACAGACCCGGCCATCACGGAAGAAGCTGCCGTTGGCGCAGCCCAGCTTGTAGTTGTGGATCGTCGCCACCACCGGGACGGCCGCGTCCCGGCAGGCGTAGAGGACCGACGGTGTCAGCAGCGGGAAGGTGTTGTGCAGGTGCACGACATCGGGTGCGAAGTCGGCCAGGGCCTCGCTGACCGTCCGCCGCGACCGCTCGCTCCACAGCACCTGCGCCGGCAGGGTGGCCCGCCGCAGCGGCGACCAGGAGGCGATCTCCTCGCTGTGCCGTTGCAGCAGTTCCACGTGGTGGCCGGCAGAGGCGAGGGCGTCCGACTCCTGGTCGACCACGAGGTTCTCGCCACTCGGTGCGGCCGGCCGGTAACGGTTGTGGAGAATCAGAACTTTCATCATCGTCTCCGACCCGCCGGGGCAGCCAGCAGGGAGGCCGCCAGGACGAGCTCCAGGAGGTAGGGGGAGGCGTCGCCGAGACCGGTCTCGGTGATGGAGGCGACCGCACAGTAGGTGATCAGGAACAGGGCGGCGGCCCGCCGGATACCGCGCTGGTGGGTCGCCGCGAGCAGGATCAGGATGATCAGCAGCGCGGCGTCGATGATGACGCCGAACCAGCCCTGGTCCAGGTAGACGGCCAGCCAGTTGTTGTCGATGGGCAGGCCGTTGAAGGACTTGTTTGACAGGCCGGAGCCGAACACCTCCTCCAGCCAGGGCCGTTGCAAACCAGATATCGAGGTCCACACCTTGGTCCGACCGGTGAGCTGGGACGCCTCCTCGATCGACTGCCCCCGGGAGAGCCACCCGACGATCAGGGGCGAGAAGAAGGTCGCGGCGACGAAGCCGATCACGCCGAGGAACGCCGACGTGCGCCGGACGCGGGCATGGCCCAGGAACATGCTGGCCCCGGCCACGGCGAGGCCGACCGTCATGGCCAGCAGAGCGGTCCGGGTGTGGGTGCCGATCAGGGCCGCTCCCGCTCCGACCAGGGTCAGCAGAGCGGTGCGACCGCGTACGATCCTGCCGAACCAGAGCACCGCGGTGCACCCCAGCAGGACGCCCGCGTAGTGGGCGACCTGGGTGGGCGGGATGGGCCACAGGGCCCCGGAGAGCCGCCCGTCGTAGGAGAACGCCACTCCCGGAGCGACGACCGCCCCGATCAGCACGATGACCAGCACGACGCGCAGGCAGGTCAGGTGGGCGCGGAGCAGCACCATGTCCGACCGTCCCCACCAGGGGGTGAGCAGCCAGAGCACGAGAACGAAGACCAGCAGGCGGCAGGCGCGGAACGTCGAACCGTAGAAGAACTCGTTGTGGAGGCTCACCATCAACGCGACCACGGCGAGCAGGGTCAGCAGCACCAAGAAGGTGTTCGGCCGGATCACGCCGTGCGGGTTGGCCAGCAGGGCCAGCAGCAGGGCCACCACGAGCGCACCCTGGGTCACCAGCTGGCCGAGGGTGGTCGGGATCGGGATCACGGTGGGCAAGCCCGAAAAGGCCAGCACGTTGAGGAACAGGGCCACCCAGACCAGCAGCGGGCTCCGAGCGACGCCGAGCGCGCGGTCGGAGAACCCGACCGCCGGTCGGGGTAGGGCGACGGTGCTCATCGGGCCTCGGACCGCGCCGCCGGCCCAGGCGGGTTTTCCCGGTCGCGGAGCGGCTGGACCGGAGCCGGACTCTCGGCCGGGGCCAGGCCCGAGGAGTCATCGGTCCGCTCGGTGCGCAGCAGCGCGGCGAACCGCAGGTCGAGTCCGGCTGCGCGGACCATCTCGCCCACGGTCCTGATCTTCTCGACCGTCGAACGGCCAGCAGTGATGACGAGGACGACACGGTCGGCCCACTCCGTCAGATGATCGGCGCCGACGGCGGGGTCGAGATCGGCCAGTACCAGGGTGACGTCACCGAGGGAGGGCGACAGCGTGATGTCGCCGTCGTCCCACAGTCCCACCGGGAGCAGGTCACCGGCACCTCGGGCCAGCGCGGGCAACCCGCGGGGCCGCAGCACGCTCGGTGCCGTGGGTGAACCCTCGGCCCACAACGCAGTGGCCAGGCTGTGGCTGCCCTGGTCGGTGAGGTCGAGGACGGTCGTGGTGTAGTCGCGAGCCGCCAGGCTGGTGGCCAGCTCGGCCACGGTGATGCCCAGCTCGTCGGCGTTGTCCAGTGCGGCGACGACGATGCGGCCCGGCGGACGGCTCAGCAGCTCGTCCTCGATCGCCCGGGCCAGCCGTTGCCGGTTCTCGGCGCGCCGATGGTTCACGGCGGCCAGCGGTGGCAGCCACCGCCACAGTGCGCTGACCGGGGCAATCCGACCGACGCTGACGGCGACGGGCACGTCGAGTGCGGCGGCGACGTCGGCGCGCCGTCGCAGCTTGTCGGACATGATGGCGAAGAACAGCACGGTCCCACAGCCCAGCGCGGCCCCACCGATCAACCCCGATGCCAGGATCAACGCCATCGTGCGCTTCGCCAGTCCGGGCAGGGCCGCGGGCGGATCCACCACCCGGCTCGACGCGACCACCGCGCTGTTCCGCAGGGTGGCGTCCTCCGCCTGCTGCTGCAGGGCCTCGATCCGGCCCTTCGCGAAGCCCCGCGCGGCCACCAGGTCGTCCAGCCGGTCTTGGT
>DATHBQ010000276.1:0-3917 GCA_035296105.1 Propionibacteriaceae bacterium
CAGTGCCGCTGGCGCGCCTTGAGCCTGACCAAGAGCCACAGGCCGTGGCGGAGCTCGCCGAGACCTACGCCGAGATCGCCCGCGAGCTGGTGGTCAGCGAGGAGACCGTCAGCGTGCACGTCTCCAATCTGCTGCGCAAGACCGGCACAGCGAATCGGGTCGAACTGGCGGGTCGGGCTCGCCGGACCGGCCTCGCGACCCGGTCGTGAGGCTGCAGAAGCACCTACCGCTCAGCCGCGAACGGCGTCAGCCAGCGCGGCGGCGCGGTGGGTGGTCTCCCACGTGACTCCGGCCAGCTCCCGGCCGAAGTGCCCGTAGGCCGCGGTCTGGGCGTAGATCGGCCGCTTGAGGTCCAGGTCGTGGATGATCGCCGCTGGGCGCAGGTCGAACACCTCGAGCACGGCCTCCTGGATCTGGCTGACCGGGACAACCTCGGTGCCGAAGGTCTCCACGTAGAAGCCGACCGGATGCGCCTTGCCGATCGCGTACGCCACCTGGACCTCGCAACGCTGGGCCAGCCCGGCCGCGACGACGTTCTTGGCTACCCAGCGCATGGCGTAGGCCCCGGACCGGTCCACCTTGGAGGGGTCCTTGCCGGAGAACGCGCCGCCGCCGTGCCGGGACATGCCGCCGTAGGTGTCGACGATGATCTTGCGGCCGGTCAGGCCGGCGTCGCCCATCGGGCCGCCGATCTCGAAACGGCCGGTCGGGTTGACCAGGAGCCGGTAGTCGCTGGCGTCAATGGCGAAGCGCTCCAGCACGGGGTCCACCACGTGCTTGCGGGCGTCCGGCGTAAGTAGCGCCTCGAGGTCGATGTCGGGGGCGTGCTGGCTGGACAGCACCACGGTGTCGACCCGGACGGGGCGGTCGCCGTCGTACTCGATCGTCACCTGGGTCTTGCCGTCGGGCCGCAGGTAGGGCATGGTGCCGTCCTTGCGGACCGCGGACAGCTGCTCGGCCAGCCGGTGGGCCATTTCGATCGGCAGCGGCATCAGCGCCTCGGTCTCGGCGCAGGCGTAGCCGAACATCAGGCCCTGGTCGCCGGCGCCCTGCAGGTCGAACACGTCGGTCGACTCACCGGAGCGGCGCTCGACCGCGGTGTCCACCCCCTGCGCGATGTCCGGCGACTGTTGCCCGATCGCCACCGTGACCCCGCACGAGGTGCCGTCGAAGCCCTTCGTCGAGGAGTCGTAGCCGATGTCGATCACCCGCTGCCGCACGATCTTGGGGATCTCGACGTACGCCTCCGTGGTCACCTCGCCGGCCACCACGACCAGGCCGGTGGTCACCAGCGACTCCACTGCGACCCGGCTGTGCGGGTCGCTGGCCAGCATGGCGTCCAGGACGGAGTCGCTGATCTGGTCCGCGATCTTGTCCGGATGCCCTTCGGTCACCGACTCGGAGGTGAACAGTCTGCCTGCCATGTGCTCTCGTCTTCCTTGTCTGTGGCGGGTTCCCGAGAGGGAAAGCTACCGTCGGTCACGCGCGGCCAGCGCCGCGTCCCAAATGTGGTGGGCCAGCACATCCTTGCTGCCGGACAGCGGTCCGACCGGCGCCGGACCGCCCAGGACGATGATCTCGCTGTCAGGCTGGCCGAACACCTTGCCAGGGCCGACCTCGTTGAGCACCAGCAGGTCACAACCCTTGTGGGCCAGCTTGGCCCGACCCAGTTCGACCAGGCTCTGCTCCGGCCCGGGAGTCTCGGCGGCGAACCCGACCAGCACCTGCCGGGGGTCGGTGCGGGCCGCGACCAGGCCGGCCAGGACGTCGGGCGTCTGCACCAGGTCCACGCCGAGTCCGGCCCCGCCCGACTTCTTGATTTTGGTCTGACTGGCCTTCGCCGGGGTGAAGTCCGCGGGGGCGGCCGCCATCACCACCACGTCGGCGCCCTTCGCGGCCACCTCCATGGCGGCGGCCAGGTCGGCGGTGGAGGTGACCCGCTCGACGTCGATGTTCGGCGGGGCCGGGACCTCCACGTGGCCGGCGACGACCCGGACGGCAGCGCCGCGGAGCCCGGCGGCCCGGGCCAAAGCCCAGCCCATCCGGCCGGAGGAGGCGTTGCCGAGGAAGCGGACCGGGTCGAGATGCTCGCGGGTGCCTCCGACGCTGACGGCCACCGTCAGCTCGGCGAGGTCGCGGGCGGCCGCCCGGCGAGCGACTCCTGGGTCGGCCAGCACCATCGCCGCCACGGCGGCCAGCTCGGCTGGCTCGGGCAGCCGGCCGGGTCCGGAGTCGGGTCCGGTGAGCCGTCCACTGTCCGGATCGACCACCACGGCGCCCCGGCTGCGCAGTCGATCGACGTTGGCCTGGGTGGCGGCGTGCTGCCACATCTCGGTGTGCATGGCCGGGGCGAAGACCAGCGGGCAGCGGGCGGTCAGCAGCACGTTGCTGAGCAGGTCGTCGGCCCTTCCGTCGGCGGCGCGGGCCAGCAGGTCCGCGGTGGCCGGGGCCACGATCACCAGGTCGGCCTCCTGACCGAGCTTCACGTGCGGCACCACGTGGGCGTCGGCGAAGACCGAGGTGTGCACCGGGCGGCCGGACAGGGCCGCCCACGTTGCGGCGCCGACGAACTCCAGGGCGCCGGCCGTTGGCACCACCGTCACCTCGTGCCCGTCGCGCTGCAGCCGGCGCAGCAGTTCACAGGCCTTGTACGCCGCGATGCCGCCCGCGACGCCGAGGACGACCTTGCTCACGTGCGCCCCGTCCTCGGCAAGGGGGACGACCCCCTTGGACCCCCGCGGCGCGCACGACGACACACGGGAGCGCGCCCTGTCCTCGGCAAGGGGGACGACCCCCTTCGACCCCCGCGGCGCGCACGACGACACACGGGAGCGCGCCCTGTCCTCGACAGGGGGGACGACCCCCTTCGACCCCCGCCGCGCGCACGACACACGGGAGCGCGCCCTGCGACAGGCTCAGGGCACATCGACGCGCTCAGGGCACATCCTCAGGATCAGGCCGGGCCAATGTAGCTGGTCTCGGCGCTGTTCTCGGTACCCTCATCCGCCGCCGGGGCGTCGGGATCGATATCGGTGCAGGACAGCTTGCCCGCGTTGACCTCGCGCAGGGCGATGCTCAGCGGCTTCTCCTGCACGGTGGTCTCGACCAGCGGCCCGACATGGTCGAGCAGGCCCTCGCCGAGCTGGGAGTAGTAGGCGTTGATCTGCCGAGCCCGCTTGGCGGCGAACAGCACCAGCTTGTACTTCGAGTCGGACTGGGTGAGCAGCTCGTCGATCGGCGGGTTGGTGATGCCCTCGGCGACCAGGTGGGAACCAGACAAAAGAGAGACCTTCGGTTGAGAGTGACGTCCGAGCCAGGGCATGCAGAGCAGACCTGCAGGGCTACAGACGTACCAATGCTACCAAGTCCTCCATCGCCTGGCCGACATCGCGATTGACGACGACGTGGTCGAACTCGGCGCTGGCGGCCAGCTCGGCGCGCGCCGTGGCCAGTCGCCGCTCCCGCTGCTCCGGCGTCTCGGTCCCCCGGCCGAGCTGCCGCCGGACCAGCTCCTCCCAGGAGGGTGGGGCCAGGAAGACGAACATCGCCTCGGGACAGGTGGCCTTGACCTGCCGGGCGCCCTGCAGGTCGATCTCGAGCAGGGCCGGTCGGCCGGCGGCCAGGGCGGCCTGCACCGGTGCCCGCGGCGTGCCGTAGCGGTGCACACCGTGCACCACGGCCCACTCCAGCAGCGCCCCGTCAGCGATCAGCGCGTCGAACTCCATGGCCGAGACGAACAGGTAGTGCTCGCCGTGCACCTCACCCGGCCGCGGCGGGCGCGTGGTGGCCGAGACCGAGACGAAGATCTCGGGGTGCTCGGCGGCAAGTCGGGCGACGACCGTTCCCTTGCCGACCGCGGTCGGCCCGGAGAGAACCGTGAGACGGGCTAGGGCCGACACGTTGCTGGAGTCACGTCC
>DATHBQ010000277.1:0-6573 GCA_035296105.1 Propionibacteriaceae bacterium
CGGGCCCTGGCCGCCCGCGGCGACGCGGTCAGCGTGCTGCAGCGCCGGCCCGCCGGGCTCGGGCTGCCCGAGGTGCTGGCCGACGTGGCGGACGCCGACGCGGTCCGCGACGCGGTGGCCGGCCAGGACGCCGTGGTCCACCTCGCCGCCAAGGTCGGGTACGCCGGGACCTGGGCCGAGTACGCCTCTGCCAACATCGCCGGCACCCGGTCGGTGGTCGACGCCTGCCGGGCGACGGGTGTCGGACGGCTGGTGCACGTGTCCTCACCCTCGGTCGCGCACGCCGGGTCCTCCCTGGTCGGAGCGGGCGCCGGTCCGGCCGATCCCGCCCGGGCCCGCGGGGCGTACGCGCGCAGCAAGGCCGCCGCCGAGGAGCTCGCCCTGGCCGCCAACCACCCGGACCTGGCCGTCACCGCGATCCGCCCGCACCTGGTCTGGGGCCCGGGGGACCAGCAGCTCATCGGCCGGATCGTCGAGCGGGCCCGTACCGGGCGGCTGGTGCTGGTCGGCACCGGCGCCGCACTGATGGACAGCACCTTCACCGACAACGCCGTGGCCGCGCTGGTCGCCGGCCTCGACCGGGTGGAGGTCGCGGCCGGGCGGGCCCTGGTCGTCAGCAACGGTGAGCCGCGGCCGGTGGCCGAGCTGCTGACCGGCATCTGTGCCGCGGCCGGGGTACCCGCTCCGCACCGGCGCGTGCCGGCCAGGCTGGCGTACGCCGCGGGCCTGGTCGCGGAGGGACTGGGCCGGATCGTGCAGCGCGAGCCGCCGATGACCCGGTTCTTGGCCGAGCAGCTGTCCACGGCCCACTGGTTCGACCAGCGGGAGACCCGCGCGGTGCTGGACTGGGCGCCGGCGATCACCCTGGACGAGGGGTTGGACCGGCTGGCCGCCGCCTACCGCCGGTCGCGACCGGTCAGCACGCCCGTCGCCGGCTGACCAGGGTGCCGGCCCGGCCGGGGGCGTCGGGGCCGGCGCCGGCCAGAGCCTAGGACCGCTGGGGGTGCCGGAGCAGGCCGAGCAGGTAGGCGCCGTAGCCGGACCTGGCCAGCGCGGCCGCCCGCTGCTCCAGCTCGCCGTCGGTGAGGAGGCCCTGCCGCCAGGCCGCCTCCTCGGGGGAGCCGACCTTCAGCCCCTGTCGTGACTCCAGGGTGCGGACGAAGTTGCTCGCGTCGTTGAGCGAGTCGAAGGTCCCGGTGTCCAGCCAGGCGGTGCCCCGGGGCAGCACGCCGACACTCAACCGGCCGGCGGCCAGGTAGTGCCGGTTGACGTCGGTGATCTCGTACTCACCCCGGGCCGACGGTTCGAGGCCCCGGGCGATCTCGACCACCTCGTTGTCGTAGAAGTAGAGGCCCGGGACCGCGTAGTTCGACTTCGGCTGGGCCGGCTTCTCCTCCAGCGACACTGCCCGGCCGGTCCCGTCGAACTCGACCACGCCGTACGCGCCAGGGTCGGCCACCCAGTAGGCGAACACCGCCCCGCCGTCCACGTCGTTGAAGGACTGCAGCTGGCTGCCCAGCCCGAGCCCGTAGAAGATGTTGTCGCCCAGGACCAGAGCCACCTTCTCGTCGCCGATGAACTCGGCGCCGATCACGAACGCCTGGGCCAGGCCGTTCGGCGTGGCCTGCTGGGCGTAGCGGATCGAGATCCCGAACTGCGACCCGTCGCCCAGCAGCCGCTCGAACGCCGCCGCGTCGTGCGGGGTGGTGATCACCAGGATCTCGGAGATGCCCGCGAAGATCAGGGTGGACAGCGGGTAGTAGATCATCGGCTTGTCGTAGACCGGGACCAGCTGCTTGCTGATCCCGATCGTCACCGGATGCAGCCGCGTTCCCGAGCCGCCGGCCAGGATGATCCCTCGCACAGCGGACCAGTATGGCGGACGCGGAGCACAAGAAACTGTGCGCTCGCAACTTCACCCGGCCGGATCTCGCGGTCCGCGTACGTCGTAACCGCACAGTTCGACATCTCCGGTGGTCAAGTGCACCGTCGCCTAGAATCTCCGCCCATGGCCAGATTCCTGGTGACGGGTGGGGCGGGGTTCATCGGCGCGAACTTCGTGCGGTACGTGCTCGCCCACACCGATGCGACGGTCACGGTGCTGGACAAACTGACGTACGCGGGCAACCCCGAGTCGCTGGCCGGACTGCCCGAGGAGCGCTGCCGGCTGGTCGTCGGGGACGTGGCCGACCCGCTCCTGGTGGACCAGCTGGTCGCCGGTCAGGACCTGGTGGTGCACTTCGCCGCCGAGTCGCACAACGACAACTCGCTACGTGACCCCTCACCCTTCGTGCACACCAACCTGGTCGGCACCTACACCCTGCTGGAGGCGGTCCGCCGGCACGGGGTCCGCTACCACCACATCTCCACCGACGAGGTCTACGGCGACCTGGAGCTGGACGACCCGCAGCGGTTCACCGAGACCACCCCGTACCACCCCTCGAGCCCCTACTCGGCGACCAAGGCCGGCTCGGACCTGCTGGTCCAAGCCTGGGTGCGCTCGTTCGGGGTCCAGGCCACGATCAGCAACTGCTCCAACAACTACGGGCCCTACCAGCACGTCGAGAAGTTCATCCCGCGACAGATCACCAACGTGCTGGACGGCGGGCGGCCCCGCCTCTACGGCGCCGGGGCCAACGTGCGGGACTGGATCCACGTGGACGACCACAGCGCCGCCGTGCTGCTGATCGCCGAGCGCGGCCGGATCGGGGAGACCTACCTGATCGGCGCCGACGGCGAGCGCAGCAACCGTGAGGTGGTGGAGACGATCCTGACCCTGCTGGCCCGGCCGCGGGACGCCTACGACCAGGTCACCGACCGGGCCGGGCATGACCTGCGGTACGCCATCGACGCGACCAAGCTGCGGACCGAGCTCGGCTGGCGGCCGGCGTACCCGGACTTCGCGGCCGGGCTCGCCGCCACCATCGCCTGGTACCGCGATCACGAGGCGTGGTGGCGGCCGCAGAAGGCCGACACCGAGGCCGCCTACGCCGTGCTGGGCCAGTAACCGATGGCCGGGCCGAAGGTCAGCACGACGGGAATCCCCGGCCTGCTGCGGGTCGACCTCGACGTCCGGGGCGACAACCGCGGCTGGTTCAAGGAGAACTGGCAGCGCCGCACCATGGTGGCCGCCGGACTACCGGACTTCGGGCCGGTGCAGCAGAACATGTCGTTCAACAACCGCCGCGGGGTCACCCGGGGGATCCACGCCGAGCCGTGGGACAAGCTGGTCTCGGTCGCCACCGGGCGCGTCTTCGGCGCCTGGGTGGACCTGCGGCCGGGGGAGCACTTCGGCCGGACCTTCACCCTCGAGCTCGGTCCGGAGACCGCCGTGTTCGTCCCCCGCGGGGTGGGCAACGCCTTCCAGACCCTGGCTGACGGGACCGTCTACTCCTACCTGGTCAACGACCACTGGAGCCCCGCGGCCAAGGACTCCTACACCTTCGTCAACCTCGCCGACGAGACCCTGGCGATCGCCTGGCCGATACCGCTGGAGAAGACCGACCGGTCCGCCGCCGACCTCGAGCACCCGCGACTGACCGCGGTCGTCCCGATGCGGCCGAAGCCGGTCCTCGTCGTCGGCGCCTCCGGCCAGCTCGGCAGGTCGCTCCTCGCGTCGTGGCCCGGGGCCGTCGGCATCGGGCGGCACCACCTGGACCTGAGCAGGCCCGAGGTCGTCGCCGAGTTCGACCTCTCCCCGTACGGAGTGGTGGTCAACGCCGCGGCGTACACCAAGGTCGACGGCGCCGAGAGCGGACCCGGCCGACGCGAGGCGTGGTCGGTCAACGTCGCCGGGGTCGGCGCCCTGGTCCGCGCCGCCCGGGAGCACCGCTGCACCCTGGTGCACATCTCCTCCGACTACGTCTTCGACGGCTGGAACCCCGTCCACGACGAGGACGAGCCGTTCTCCCCGTTGGGGGTGTACGGCCAGACGAAGGCGGCGGGCGACGCGCTGGTCGCCAGCTGGGCCCGGCACTACGTCCTGCGGACCAGCTGGGTGATCGGGGACGGCCACAACTTCGTCCGGACCATGGCCGGGCTGGCCCAGCGCGGTGTGTCTGCGTCGGTGGTCGCCGACCAGCACGGCCGGCTCACCTTCACCTCCGAGCTGGCCCGGGCGATCCGGCACCTGCTGGAGGTCGAGGCGCCGTTCGGCACCTACAACCTGAGCAACGCCGGACCGACCCAGACCTGGGCTGACATCGCCGCCGACGTCTTCCGGCTCTCCGGCCGGGACCCGGCCGACGTGGCCCGGGTCAGCACCGCCACCTACGCCGAGGGCAAGGATCTGGCTCCGCGACCGGTGCACAGCACGCTGGCGCTGGACAAGATCACCGCCGCCGGCTTCCGGCCGGAGGAGGCAGGGCCGGCTCTGCAGCGCTATCTCGCGGCTCCGCGCTGACCGGCCTCCGCGCCCGGACGGTCAGCGCCGACGCGAACAGGAGCACCCCGGCCCCGACCACGCCGAAGAAGCCGCCCCGCGCTCCGACCAGGTCGATCAGGTGCCCGATCACGGCCGCTCCGGCCGCCAACCCCACGGCCATCCCGGTGGTGAGCCAGTTGAGTGCCTCGGTCAGCCGGGTCATCGGGACCGCCGACTCGATCACCGCGACCGAGGCGATCAGCGTGGGAGCGATCGCCATGCCGCTGATCAACAGCAGGCCGGCGACCGGCAGCGGGCTGCCCAGGAAGGGCAGAGGCAGCAGCGAGGCCGCCAGCGCGGCCGCGCCGATCCGGAACCGGCTCGCCGCCGTCAACCGCCAGGTGATGGCCCCGGTGATGACACCGGCCACCAGCGATCCGAATGACCAGGCGGTGATGAAGAAGCCGGCGTAGGGCAGCACGCCGGCCTCCTCCGCGAAGGCGACGACCACGACCTCCATGCCGCCGAAGACCCCGCCCAGGGCCAGGCTGGCCAAGCTCACCGGCAGGAGCGCCGCGAACGGCAGCCGCTCCACCGGCCGGGTCCGGTCCTGGGCGGCGACCGGCGGCTGGGTCGATCGCTGCCCCGCCAGCAGCAGCGCACCGACCAGCCCGATCACCGCCGACACCGAGACGCCCAGCGCCGGGTGCACCGCGGTTGCCAGGAAGGTGACCAGCACCGGGCCGACGATGAAGATGACCTCGTCGAGGACCGCCTCCAGGGCGAAAGCGGTCTGCAGCAGCGGCGACTCCCGCAGCCGGTGGCTCCAACGGGCCCGGACCGCCGAGCCGGCGGAGGAGAACCCGGCGCCCACGCCGACGGCGGCCACCAGCGTCACGGCCAGCGGCCAGCGCAGCTGCACGCTGCTGACCAGCAGGGCCAGGCTGGCGCTGTTGATCATCGCCGCGATGGTCAGCACCCGCGCCTGACCCAGCCGATCGATGGCCTGGCCCCACAACGGGGCCGCGACGGCCCCGGTCAGGGTGGCCACGGCGGCCACCAGCCCGGCCCGACCGAAGGACCCGTAGGTGAGGGAGATCAGCAGGACGATGCCGATCCCGGTCATCGAGATCGGCAGTCGCGCCACCAGGCCCGCGGCGGAGTAGGCGCGCGCCTTCGGGTCGCTCAGAATCTGCCGATAGGCGCCCAATCCGGCCACGACGCGCTTGCCCCCCTCCGTAAGGTTCGCCTGTGAACTCCGCGTCCTCAGGTCTGGCAACCGGCCCGCTCGACCCGTACGAGGCGGTGCTGCTGGTCTCCTTCGGCGGCCCCGAGGGGCCCGAGGAGGTGCTGCCGTTCCTGGAGAACGTCACTCGCGGCCGGGGCATTCCTCCGGAGCGGCTGGCCGAGGTCGGCGAGCACTACCACCTCTTCGGCGGTCGCAGCCCGATCAACGAGCAGTGTCGCAGACTGCTGGCCGCGCTGGACAGCGAGCTGTCCGACCGGGGGGTGCGGATCCCGCTGTTCTGGGGCAACCGCAACTCGGTGCCGTTCCTCGCCGACGAGGTGCGCCGGATCCAGGCGGCGGGGCACCGCCGGGTGCTGGCCGTGGTGACGAGCGCGTACCCGTCCTACTCGTCCTGCCGGCAGTACCGGGAGAACCTCCACGACGCGGCCGCCGGCACGGCGGTGGAGATCGACCGGATCCGGCACTACGCCGACCACCCGGGCTTCGTCGCCGCCTCGGTCGACGCCACGCTCGCCGCACTGGACCGGCTGGGGGAGGCGGGCCGGCAGGCCCGGCTGGTGTTCGTCACCCATTCCATCCCCGCCACCATGGCCGAGACGGCCGGTCCGGAGCCGCGCACCGGCACCGGGGCGTACGTCGACTGGCACCGGGTCGTCGCGGCGGAGGTGACGCGACAGGTGGCGTCGCGCCGGGGTAGCGAGCTCGGTCACGACCTGGTCTACTGCTCCCGCTCCGGACCGCCCAGCCAGCCCTGGCTGGAGCCGGACGTCAACGACCACCTGCGGGCGCTGCACGCCGACGGGGTCGGTGCGGTGGTGCTGGTGCCGATCGGGTTCATCTCCGACCACATGGAGGTGATCTACGACCTGGACACCGAGGCGGCGGCCACGGCGGCCGAGCTGGGCCTACCCTGCGAGCGCGCCGCGACGGCCGGAGTGCACGCGCAGTTCGTCGCCGGGCT
>DATHBQ010000278.1:0-4854 GCA_035296105.1 Propionibacteriaceae bacterium
GGCCGATCGACGGCCGACGAGACCCGGCGCTACCTGCCGGCAGGTCGTACGCGGCCACTTGGGCCAGGAAGTCGGCGGGCGATCGGGTCGATCCGATCATGCTGATGCAGACGTTCGGTCGGCCTGAGAATGGTTCCGTGAGCGACGCATGACGGGTAGCCCACTGCCCCTGATCCTGGTGGTCTCCAGCGAGGAGTACGTACGCCAGGGGCTGACCTCCGACCTCGGTCGCCGGTTCGGCGCGGACTACACCGTGGCAGCGGTCGCGACGACCGACGCGGCTCTGGACCGGATCGAGGCCCAGGCGTCGGACCGGGCGGAGACGGCGCTGGTGATCGTCGACGAGCGGTTGGGCGATCCGCTGCCGTCGGACTTCCTGCTGCGGGTCCACCAGCGGCAACCGCAAGCTAAGCGGATCCTGCTGATCGAGCGGGGCAACTACTCCTTCCGCCACCCGGTCGTCTCGATCATGGCTCTGGGGCAGGTGGACTACCACCTCTACGACCCCTGGTTCCCGCTGGAACGGATCCTCTATCCCAGCATCAGCGAGTTCCTCGCCGCCTGGGACTCGGGGCGGGACGCACCGAACGTGGCGGTCCGCATCGTCGGCCGATCGGCGGCGGCGCGGTCCCACGAGGTGCGGGACCTGTTGAGTCGCGCAGCCGTTCCCTACTGGTTCTTCGAGCCGGAGTCCGAGCAGGGTCGCCGAGCGCTCACCGAGGCCGGCGCGGACGGCTCACGGCTGCCGGTGATGCACTTCTACTCCGGGGCGGTCCTGGTCGACCCGAGCAACCTGGACGTGATCGAGGAGCTCGGGATGACGGTGCGGCCCAGCACCACCTCCTGCGACGTCCTGGTGCTCGGGGCGGGGCCGGCGGGGCTCGCCGCTGCGGTGTACGCCGCGTCTGAGGGGTTGCGCACCATGGTGGTGGAACCGGAGGTGCCCGGCGGGCAGGCGGGCACCAGCTCGCTGATCCGCAACTATCTCGGCTTCCGGCACGGGGTCAGCGGCGACGAGCTGGCTGTCCGGGCCAGCGAGCAGGCGTGGTTGTTCGGCGCCGACGTCGTGCTGTCCCAGCGCGGCACCAGGCTGGAGCTGCGGGATGACCAGCAGCGGATCGTGCACACGACCGACGGCAGCGCGGTGGCGGCTCGGACGGTGGTGATCGCCACGGGCGTGGCCTGGCGGCGGCTGTCCGTGCCGGCCCTGGAGGCCTTGGTGGGGATGGGGGTGTTCTACGGGGCCGCCGGCGCGGAGGCCCGGGCGGTGGAGGGCCAGGACGTGGTGGTGGTCGGCGGTGGGAACTCCGCCGGGCAGGCCGCTGTCCATCTCGCCCGGTATGCGCGGTCGGTGACCATGCTGGTGCGTGGGCCCGGTCTCGCGGCCACGATGTCGAAGTACCTGATCACCGAGATCGCGAGCAACCCCGTCATCTCCGTACGCGTCCGGACCGAGATCGTCGACGGCGGCGGTTCGGGCGGGCTGGAGACCTTGACCGTGGCCGACCGGGTCACCGGTCGCCGGGCGACCCTTCCGGCGACGGCGCTGTTCGTGCTGATCGGAGCCGAGCCGCACACCGACTGGCTGGCCGGCACGGTGGCTCGCGATCCCCAGGGCTACCTGCTGACCGGACAGCTGGCCGCCGCTGAGGACCTCGACCCGGCCTGGCCCCTCGAGCGGCCGCCGATGCTGCTCGAGACCAGCACTCCCGGGGTCTTCGCCGCGGGGGACGTCCGGTCCCGCTCGGTCAAGCGGGTGGCCGCGGCGGTCGGCGAGGGAGCCACCGCCGTCCGGCTGATCCACGCCTACCTGGCCGGGGAGGAAGCCTGACTGCGTACTGAGCTCGTTGAAGGACGAAGGCAGACCCTGGCCATCGCCGCTACTGCTTGATCAGGCGACCGGAACCGCTGACCGACTGGTCGATCCGGGGGTCACCGGAGTACGTCACCGTGCCGCTGCCGCTGATGTCGACGCGGAGCTGCTCGCTCACGGCCACGGCCGCCGTCCCGCTGCCCGAGATGTCCACCTCCACCGACCGGCTGGAGAGCCCTGCGGCGTCGTATCGACCCGAGCCGGACATGGCGATCCTCTGCTCGTCGGCCGACCCAGCGAGGTTGGTCGTTCCGGAGCCACTGACGTCCACCCGCAAGGCGTCGACCCTCAGGTTCTCGGCGGAGACGCTGCCGGAGCCGGACAGCGCGATGCTGTTCAGGTCCTTCAGCGTCACCCGGAAACGGATGGGGTTGCGGGTCGTCACCGTGGTCCGCGGCTTCCGGCCCAGCCGGAGCACGGCGTCCTCCACCTCGCTGGTCAGCACCGGCAGCACGTTGTCGTCCGCCTCGATGGTGAGCGACTCCGACTCGCCCTGCTCGATGATCACCTCGCCCACCCCGGACAGGTCGATCCCGGTGAAGCCGCTTACCTGCCGGGTCTCCGAGGCAACCTGGCCGGACCCGCTCACCGCCGAGCAACCGGTCAGCATGATCAGCCCGGCCACTATGGCGAGAAGACACCGGTTCTGGATCAGGCCCCTCTGCCGCACGCTCCCAGTGTGGCGAGAAGGCCGCGACCTCGCCACCCCGCCGTCGGGTTGAACGATCTGCGGGCGTAGCCCCCCGAAGCGTTCAAGCCGGAGGACGCTAGGTGTTCCGGCCCCGGGCGGCGACCGGCCACCGATCCACCACAGCGCCGTCGGCGACCACGACGAGGTCGTCGGCCAGGTTCACTGCGGTGCAGACGTGGTTGGGCACCACCCGGACCATCGAGCCCAGGTCGGGCAGCGGTTCGTCCCCGGGAAAGCTGACGGTGGCATGGTGCTCCGACAGGGCCGTCACCCGCGCTCGGGGGTGGTCGAGCAGCCGGCCGTATCCGGTGGCCCAGGGGAGCCGGTCGGCACCCAGCACCTTGCTCCCGGCGTCCAGCACGAGGCTGCGACCGCTGCCACTGACCACCGTGGCCGCCGCGGTCAGCGCCACGGAGGCCCAGCCGGCGGATCCCAGCTCCACCTGCTGGGCGTCGGAGAAGACGTACACGCCGGGTCGCATCTCGTTCAGCGCGTCGCGCTCCAGCAGGGCCGCCGTCGGGGTGGACCCGCCGCTGCACAGGCGGCCCGCTACGCCGGCGCGGCGCAGCGCGAGAGCGGCCTCGCGCAGGGCCCGGGCCTCGTCGGCCGCGGCCCGCTCGCGCTGGTCTGGGGCGTAGCCGTGCCCCGCGAAGGTGAACACCCCCGCGACGGGCAGCCCACCGCGCTCGGCCGCCGCCGCCACCTCCGCCGCCCGCGCCGGGTCTACCCCGGTGCGGTGGTGACCGCTGTCGATCTCGATCATCACCTCGGCCTCGGTGCCGGCGAGGGCCCGGGCCAGGAGCTCCGCTCCCTCGCGGGAGTCCGCACCGACCCGGAGAGACACCCGGTCGGCCACCGCCCGCAACCTGGTGCCCTTCGCTCCGGCAGCCCACAGCGGGTAGGCGATGAACAGGTCCGCGCAGCCGGCGTCGGCGAACACCTCCGCCTCGCCGATCGTTGCCACCGTCAGGCCGACGGCACCGTGCGTCAGCTGGCGATGGGCGATCTCCACGCACTTGTGGGTCTTGGCGTGCGGGCGGAGGGAGACCCCGAGATCCCGGGCGTGGCGGGCCATCGCGGCCAGGCTGGTCTCCAGTACGTCCGGGTCCACCACCAGGCACGGGGTCTGGAGATCTGCGGGCAGTGGTGGACCGACCATCGCGTCATTGTGGCCCCACCCGGGTACCGGGGTCGACCGGCGTACGGCCAGGGCCGACGATGGAGGCGTACGGCCAGGGCCGACGATGGAGGAGTACGCCGACCGAAAGGAAGAGCAACGATGGCCAAGCAGCCTGCCGTGTCCGACGCCGCCGTCACCCGGGCGCTTGCCGTGTACGCGGGCATGGTTCGCCAGGTCCTCGACAACCCGCTCCGCTGGCTCGGCGCGGACGAGGAACCACCCGCCGATGCGGGACTTCCGACCCGGGCCGTCGAGGCGGTGAAGGATCGGGCTTTCGGGAACACGAATCCCGCCTCGTCGAGCTGGGCGCAGCATCCGCTGTCGGAACGGGTCGACTGGTGGGTCGACCGGATCGCCCTGGTGGGCGGGGCGGCTGCAGCGACGCCCCGGTTCGCCGGCGCCCTCGCCGACCGGGTCCCGGTCCAGGCGGCCCTGGGAGCCTCCGCCGCCGGACTCGCGGTCTGTGCGGTCGCTCGGGAGCACGGCAAGACCGCCCCGGACGAGTGGATCCCCCTGCTGGCCCAGGTGCTGTTCAACCGCGAGCTCCAGCCCGAGGCGCCGCCGGTGCCGCATGCACAGGAGTCCGAGGAGCAGCTGGAGAATGCCGCCGCCGACACCCGGGAGCCACCCAGCCAGATGGCCGCGCTGGGCCAGGGGGCGCAGCGTGCGGTGCGGACGCTGTGGCGGCTGGCCCGCACCTTCCTGAACATCGACGACCTGCTCGACGAGCGTCCCCGTGGTGGGTTCTTCGCCCGCACCCTGGCCAAGCTGCCCGTGGTCGGCCTGGCCGGCGGCTGGCTGGACGAGCGTGGCGGCATCCGCAAGGCCGCCGAGGAGACCGAGAAGCTGCTCGCCGCCCGCTGACCCCTGCTCCGGCATACCCCGATCGGGGTAGGGACAGTGACCCCGACGGAGGGACGACCGCGCCGGCGGTGATCCCTAACGTCGAGGTATGAGCACCCTCCAGCGCAGCCGCACCGCTCCAGCCGTCGCCGATCCGGGACCGCAGAGGAAGGCCGCCCGGCTGGCCACCTGCGGCTGGCTGGTGATGACCTTCAGCTCGATCTATATCGTCGGCGTCGTCGGGCGGTACCTCACCTTCGACCCCGA
>DATHBQ010000279.1:0-5979 GCA_035296105.1 Propionibacteriaceae bacterium
ACGGCAAGCCTCTGACGCTCGTGCGGGGGTGAAAGGGATCGTCTCCCTTGCTCGGTCCAGCGCCGGTCAGCGGCCCGTGTTCGGCCCGCCGGACACGTCGTCCAGCGCGACCGCGATCTCCGGCGGCAGCTCGGTGTCCTCCACCGCCAGCGCCGGGGCGAGCTGACCCGAGGTGCGCGCTCCGAGCAGCGGAGCGGTGACTCCGGGGGCGTCCCGCACCCAGAGCAGGGCCACCTGCAACGGGGTCAGGTCGAGCCCGTCGGCGGCCCGTACCACCGCCTCCACCACGCCGCGGCTGCGGTTCTCCAGATAGGGTTCGACGAACCAGGCGAAGTGGTCGGACGCGGCCCGCGACCCGCGGGGCGTGCCGTTGCGGTACTGCCCGGTCAGCACGCCGCGGGCCAGCGGCGACCACGGGAACAGCCCCATGCCGAACGCCTTGAGGGCCGGCAGCACCTCGACTTCGGCCCGTCGGGCCAGCAGCGAGTACTCCACCTGCGCGCTCGCCAGCGGCGTCCGCCCCGGGAAGGCCATCTGCCACGTCGCCGCGTGGGCGGTCTGCCAGCCGACGAAGTTGGACACCCCGGCGTAGCGCACCCGGCCGCTGGACACCGCGTAGTCGATCGCGTCGAGGGTCTCGGCCAGCGGGGCCTCGCCGAAGGCGTGCACCTGCCACAGGTCGATGTAGTCGGTGCCCAGCCGGTCGAGCGAGCCGTCGAGGTCACGCAGCAGGGCCCGACGGGAGGTGTCCACGATCCGCTCGCCGTTGCGGATGACGAAGCCGGCCTTGGTGGCGATCACCATGTCGTCCCGGTTGCTGAAGTGCTTGACCAGCCGGCCAACGATGCGCTCCGCGTCCCCGGCCCCATACGCCGCCGCGGTGTCGATCAACGTGCCGCCGGCCTCGCAGAAGGTCTGCAGCAGTCCCCGGGCCTGCTCGGGCGGGGTGTCCCGGCCCCAGGTCATCGTGCCCAGTCCGAGTCGAGAAACCCGGAGCCCGGTGGACCCAACCAGGCGCGACTGCATGGAGGAGACACTACGGTGTCGGGATGCGGCTCGGACTGAACTTGGGGTACCTCGTCGGGTCCGAGGATCCGCACGGCCAGCTGCGGCTCACCGCTCACGCCGAGTCCCTCGGTTACGCGGTCGTCTGGGCCGCCGAGGCGTACGGGTCGGACAGCCCGACGGTGCTGTCCTGGCTGGCCGCCCAGACCAGCCGCATCGACATCGGCTCGGCGGTGATGCAGATCCCCGCGCGCACCCCGGCCATGACCGCGATGACCGCGGCCAGCCTGGATGTGCTGACCGGCGGCCGGTTCCGGCTGGGGCTCGGCGTCTCGGGCCCGCAGGTCTCGGAGGGCTGGCACGGGGTGCGCTTCGACCGACCGCTCGCGCGGACCCGCGAGTACCTGGCGATCGTGGACATCGCGCTCGGCCGGCGGACGGTCAGCTACGACGGCAAGCACTACCAGCTGCCGCTGCCGGACGGACCGGGCAAGCCGCTCAAGCTGACCCTGGCTCCGGTCAGCGACCACATCCCCACCTACCTCGCCGCGGTCGGCCCGAAGAACATCGAGCTCGCCGGAGAGCTGACCGACGGTTGGTTGGCGATCTTCTTCGCGCCGGAGCTGGCCGCCGAGCCGCTGGCCGCGCTGCGGGCGGGCCGTACCAGAGCCGGCCGGACGCTCGCCGGCTTCGATATCGTGCCCACCGTCCCCCTGGTCATCGGCGCCGACCCGCGCGCCTGCGCCGACCCGGTGCGCGCGTACGCCGCCCTCTACGTCGGCGGGATGGGCAGCCGGGAGCAGAACTTCTACAACGCCCTCGCGGTCCGGATGGGCTTCGGCGAGGCGGCGGCCACGGTGCAGGACCTGTTCCTGTCCGGCCGGCAGCGCGATGCGCGGGCCGCCGTGCCGTTCGAGTTCATCGACCAGACCTCGCTGCTCGGCGACCGGGCGCGGATCGCTGACCGGCTCCGGGTGCTGGCCGAGGTCGGCGTGACCACCTGCTCGGTCGTACCCTACGGGGGTTCGGTGGAGGAGAAGGTCCACGCCATGACGATCGCCGCCGAGGCGCTCGAGTTGGCCGGAGTGGGTGACTAGCGCAGCAGCGACGCGCCAGACTGAGCCCATGCCGACCACGGCCAGCCGCCCGACCTGGTGGCCCCGGTTCTCCAGCACCCTGCGCTCGACCGCGCTGACCGCCCGGCTCGGCCTGGCGCTTGGCATCGCCTTCGGGATCTGCTTCCTCACCGGACTGCTCAGCTACTACCAGTACAGCCCGTGGTCCTGGCTGCCGACCCCGACCGGTCCTGAGTGGGGCTACCGGGTGACCCAGGGCATCCACGTCACCACAGGGATCGCCAGCATCCCGCTGATCCTGGTCAAGCTGTGGTCGGTCTACCCGGACGCGTTCCGGTGGCCGCCGTTCCCGTCGGTCAAGCGCACGGTGGAGCGGCTGAGCCTGGCCCTGCTCGTCGCGGCCAGCCTGGTCCAGCTGGTCACCGGGTTCCTCAACGTGCTCGGCTGGTACCCGTTCCGCTGGGACTTCATCGTCGTCCACTACGCACTGGCCTACGTGGTGATCGGCTCGGTGCTGCTGCACGTCGGGATCAAGCTGCCCGACATCAACTACGGCCTGCGGGCCAAGCTGCCGGCGGCCGACGTGCTGACCGAGATCCCCTGGAACGAGAACCCCGACTCGCACAGCAACGCGGGGGAGCGGCCCGCCCCGCCCACGCCGGCCATCTCCCGGCGGGGCGTGCTGGCCGCCGCCGGCACCGGAGTCGGTCTCGTCGTGCTCGGCACGGTCGGGCAGTCGGCGCCCCTGCTGGAGCCGATCGGCCTGCTGGCCCCCCGGCAGCCCAGCCGCGGACCGATCGGCCTGCCGGTCAGCAAGACCGCCGAGGAGGCCTCGGTGGCCGATCCGGCCTCCGCGCCCGACTGGCGGCTGGAGATCACCGGGCCGGAGCCGTACTGGCTGAGTCTGGCCGAGGTCGAGGCGCTGCCCGCGGCCGAGGAGGACCTGCCGTTCCCGGCCAACGAGGGTTGGAGCGCTCGCGCCCGCTGGCGCGGCCCGCGGCTGCTCGAGCTGGTCCGGCGGGCCGGGGGCACCGAGTCCTCCGTGGTCCGGGTGTTCTCGCTGGAGCCGCGGGGACCGTTCAATAAGTCGACCGTCGAGGGCAGCCAGCTGGCTCGGGCGGTGCTGGCCACGCACCTCAACGGGGAGCGGCTGAGTGCGGACCACGGCTACCCGCTGCGCCTGATCGTGCCCAACCGGGCGGGCCTGTTCAACACCAAGTGGATCACCCGGGTCGAGGTGCTGTCGTGAAGGTGGCCCGGATCGGTCTGGCCGTCGTCGGCATCGTCCTGGTGCTGTACGGGGCCGGACGGATCCTGTCCAGCGTGCCGCCGCCGCTGCTGGTCCTGCTCGGCATCTGGCTGGTCGGCGCGCTGCTCATCCAGCATGGGATCGTCTCGCCGCTGGTCGTCGCGGTCGGGGTGGCGCTGCGCCGCCTGGTGCCGGACCGGGGTCGCCGGTTCCTGCAGATCGGGCTGATCGTTGCCGCGATGGTCACCGTGGTCGCGATCCCGCTGATCATCCGGCAGGGCACCCAGCCGCCGGCCAAGGCGCTGCTGCTGCAGAACTACGCGGCCAACCTCACCCTGCTGCTCGGCCTGATCGCCGGCGTCACGCTGGTCGCGTACGCGGTGCGCGTCGCCCGGGACCGCCGCCCCTGAGGGCGCTCAGGGCTCGGGCACGGCCGCCGGCAGCGGCTCCAGGAACCCGGTGAGCAGCAGCACCGCCACCACCGCCGCGAGGGCGATCCGGTAGACCACGAAGGGCAGGAAGTCGTGGGTGCTGATGTAGCGCAGCAGCCAGGCGATCACCGCGTACCCGATGACGAAGGACACCACCGTGGCCAGGGCGATCTGCCCCCAGGCCGGCTCGACCGGGTCGTTGGTGATGTCGGCCAGCTTGAAGAAGCCGGATCCGACCACGGCCGGGATGGCCAGCAGGAAGGCGTACTTGGCCGCGGCCACCCGCTGGTAGCCCATGGCCAGCCCCGCGGCGATCGTCGCGCCCGACCGGGAGACGCCGGGGATCAGCGCGAGCGACTGGGCCAGCCCGAACAGCACCCCGTGCCGCCAGGTGAGCGACTCCAGCGGCCGAACGTTACGGGCCAGCCGGTCCGCGACGCCGATGACGAGGCCGAAGCCGGCCAGCATTGCCACGGTGACCCACAGGTTGCGGAAGACCGTGTCGATCGAGTCCTGGAACAACAGCCCCAGCACCACGATCGGCACCGAGCCGATGATCACCAGCCAGCCCATCCGGGCCTCCGGGTTGTCCCGCGGCACCTTCCCGGTGAGCGAGCCGACCCAGCTGCGGATGATCAGCCAGATGTCCCGGCGGAAGTAGATGACGACCGCCGCCTCGGTGCCGAGCTGGGTGATGGCGGTGAACGCCGACCCCACGTCCTCGCCGCCGAAGAACTGCCCGACGATCGACTGGTGGGCGCTGGAGGAGATCGGCAGGAACTCGGTCAGTCCCTGCACCACGCCCAGCACCAGGGCTTCCAGCCACCCCATCTACCCCTGCTTCCCTCGCGCCGCCGCCCCGAGCACCCGGCATACGGTACGGGGTCGGCATGGACGGTGTCGTGCACGCCGGGGAGAGACTAGGGCAGTGACCATCCACGCCGGGCACCCCTTCGCCACTCCGGAGCCCGAGCGCAACCCGCTGCGCCGGTGGCGGGGCCGGATGGCCGCCCCGGTCAGCGTGTGGGCGGCCGGGGAGGGGACCGGTCGGGCCGGCTGGACGCTGTCGTCGTTCCTCGTCGCGGACGGCGAGCCGCCGGAGGTAGTCGGCCTGCTCGACGAGGACTCCGTCCTGGCCGACCGGCTGACCGCAGCCGATCCGGTACGCGCGGCGACGCTCACCGTCAACCTGCTCGGCTGGACCCATCGCGGGCTGGCCGACGCCTTCGCCGGGGTCGCCCCGGCGCCGGGCGGGCCGTTCACCCTCGGCTCCTGGCAGGCGACCGCCTGGGGACCGGTGCTGGCCGACGCCCCGGGCTGGCTCGGAGCCCGGCTGGTCGGCGAGCCGCAGCGGGCCGGCTGGAGCCTGCTCGTCCGCGCGGTGGTCGAGCACGTCGAGCTCGGTGCCGAGCCGGCCGACGGGATGCTCGGCTACCTACGCGGCCGCTACCGCGCCGTGCCGTTGGACAACCTGGGGAACCGGTAGCCTCGGACACTCAATGACCACCGTCCTGCTGATCCGCCACGGGCGTACCTCCGCCAACACGGCCGGCGTCCTCGCGGGGCGGTCCTCCGGAGTCGTGCTGGACGACGTCGGTCACCGTCAGGTCGCCGAGGCCGCCGCCCGTATCGCCGGCGTCCCGGTCAAGGCAATCGTGACCTCGCCGCTGCGGCGGTGCCGGCAGACGGCCCAGGCCCTGGTCGCCGCCCGCGGGGACGACAGCCCGATCGTGGTCGAGCAGGGACTGGTGGAGTGCGGCTACGGCGAATGGACCGGCAAGTCGCTGCGCGAGCTGAGCAAGGACAAGCTGTGGGGGACGGTGCAGCAGCAGCCGTCGGCCGTCCGGTTTCCCGGGGGCGAGTCGATGGCCGAGATGGCGGCCCGGGCAGTCGGCGCCGTCCGGAGCTGGGACGCTCGGCTGGGCGCTGAGCACGGCCCCGACACCGTGTGGGTCGCGGTGTCCCACGGCGACCCGATCAAGGCGATCCTGGCCGACGCGCTCGGCATGCACCTGGACAGCTTCCAGCGGATCGTGGTCGACCCGGCGGCCATCTCCATCGTGCGGTACACCGGGGCCCGGCCTTTCGTGATCACGGTCAACTCCACCAACGCCGACCTCGGGGCGATGTTCGCGCCCAGGCCGAAGAGTCGGCGGCGGCGCAGCCCCACCCCGCCGGACGCTGCCGTGGGCGGTGGCCTGGGGTCGGCCGACGCGGC
>DATHBQ010000280.1:0-10139 GCA_035296105.1 Propionibacteriaceae bacterium
GGTCCGGTCCCTGGACCGGCAGACCCTGCCCGCTGCCGACTTCGAGGTCGTGCTCCCGGCCGGAGCGGACCAGCTGGACGCATTGGCGGCCCACCGGCCGAACGTGAAGGTGGTCCGCGACGGCGAGCCGGCGGGCGGCCTGCTGGCGGCGGCGGACGGCGACTTCGTGCTGGCCGTGCGCCAGGACGAGACGTTGTTCCCCGGTGCGCTGGCCCGGCTCCGCGACTTCGCCGAGCAGCACGACGTCGACGGCGTCGCGGCGCGGGTCGTGGTGCCGGGAGTGCCGGCCCCGGCCTCGCTGTGGGCCGATGCCGATCGGATCGATGACCGCGCGACGGCCGAGGGCCAGCTGCTCGTCCGCCGGGACGCCGCCACCTGGAGCGCAGATCGGTTGCAGCAGAGCCCGACCGCTCGGATCGGGGTGCTGGGCCGCTACGCCGTGACGCGGCGCAGCACCGGGCCGGCCGAGACGGTGGCCGATCCGGCCGGATCATCCCGTGCGGCCATCGCCGTCGAGGAGCTCGGCTGGCAGGACGGGTCGCTGCACCTGGTGCTGCAGATTCCGGGTCCGGCCGGCGCGGACCGCGCCGTCCTGCAGCTCCGGCACGCCGGCAGCGAGGAGACCTTCCTGGTGCCCGCCGAGGTGTCCCCGGCCGACTCCGGTGCCGGGCTGCGGCTCACCGCGGCCATTGCGCCCACCGGGACGCCCGCGGCCGGGCAGTCGCTCGCCGCCGGGATCTGGCACGTCGAGGTGGTGCTGGTCGCCGCCGAGGAGATCGCGGCGGTGGCGGTCCCGTGGTCGCCCTGCCCGCCGGCCCTGATCGGCGCCACGGCGGTCGTACCGGTGGCCGGTCCGGCCGTGAGCGGGACGCGCTCGCTCACCCTCGACGTCGGACCGACGACCCAGCCGCTGCTGAGCAACCTGGATCCGGCCGGGGGAACGGTCACGGAGTCGGTCGCCGGCTCCGAGCTGGTGCTCGACCTGCCAGCGCTGCACGTCTTCGGCTCCGACGGCCTGGACGGCTTCATCGCGCTGGCCAAGATGCGACTCCCGGCGCGCCTCCGGGTGCGCGACGGCCGGGCCCAGCTCGTGGCCATGGTGACCGGCCTGGCCGGCAACCTGGCCCTGTCGGCGGAGTTCGGGCCGGGTCCGCTGCGCCCCACCGGTCTCAGCCTGCAGGTCGACGGCACCGGCGCGATGTCGGTGATCACGACGCCGCCGCCCGCGCCCAAGCCACCGGCTCCGGCCCCGGCAGCAGCTCCGGCGCCTGCTCCGGCGAAGCCACCGACCACCCCACGGCCGGCGGCCACGAAGACGGCCAAGCGCAAGAAGCGGCGGAAGAAGGTCGAACCGCCGCGGACCGGACTGGTCGCCGACCTGCGCCGCGCCGTACCCGCCCCGCTGGAGCCGGTGGTGAAGCGACTCGCGTCCGTCCCGGCGGCCCGACGTCTCTACCGGCGGGTGACCCGCTAGGTGGCGTCCGCCGTCCTGCGCAACGTAGCGGTGGTCCTGGCCGGCGGAACCGGTACCCGGATCGGCTTCAGCATCCCCAAGCAGCTGATCAAGATCGCCGGCAAGCCGATCATCGAGCACACCATCGCCGCCCTGCAGGCCTCGCCGGTGGTCGACGAGATCCTGGTCATGATGGCCCCCGGCTACCTGGACGAGGTCCGGGAGATCGTCCGCAGCGGCCGCTACCCCAAGGTCAGCCAGATCCTGGAGGGTGCCGGCACCCGCAACGACACCACGCGGGCGGCCCTGGCCGCGCTGGGCGAGGGCGAGTGCAACGTCCTGCTTCACGATGCCGTCCGTCCCCTGGTCTCGCAGACCATCCTGGCGGCCAACGTCGAGGCGCTGCAGAGCTACGAGGCGGTGGACACCGCGATCACCTCGGCCGACACCGTCATCGAGGTGACCGAGGAGTCCGGCACCATCGCCGACGTCCTTCCCCGCCATCGGCTGCGCCGCGGCCAGACGCCCCAGTCCTTCCGGCTCTCCACCATCCGCGCCGCGTACGAGAAGGCCGCGCAGGATCCCTCCTTCACCGCCACCGACGACTGCACGGTGGTGCTGCGCTACCTGCCCGAGGTGCCCATCGCGGTGGTGCCCGGACACGAGCGCAACATGAAGGTCACCGAGCCGATCGACGTCTACATCGCCGACAAGCTTTTCCAGCTCACCAGCGCGGACACACCGGCCGCCCTGACGGCCGACGAGTACCGGGCGCGGCTCGAGGGCCGGACGGTGGTCGTCTTCGGCGGCTCCTACGGGATCGGCGGGGACATCGCTGACCTGGCGCGCCGACACGGCGCCAACGTCTCAACCTTCTCCCGGTCCACCACCAACACCCACGTGGAACGCCGCGCCGACATCGCCGCGGCCGCCCGCCAGGTGCTCGGCGACACCAGGCGGGTCGACTTCGTGGTGAACTCGGCGGGCATCCTGCCGCGGGGCGAGCTGTCCGACGCCAGCGAGGAGACGATCTACTCGGCCACCGAGGTGAACTACCTGGCCCCAGTGTTCATCGCCCAGGAGTTCTTCCCGCACCTCGCCCGGACCGGCGGCGCGCTTCTGCTGTTCACGTCGTCGTCCTACACCCGGGGCCGGTCCGGCTACTCGTTGTACTCCTCGGCCAAGGCGGCCGTGGTGAACCTGACCCAGGCGCTCGCCGACGAGTGGGCCACCGCCGGGGTCCGGGTGAACTGCGTCAACCCGGAGCGCACCAGCACGCCGATGCGAACCAAGGCCTTCGGGGCGGAGCCGCCGGAGACTCTGCTGTCCTCCGAGGAGGTGGCCGGCAAGTCCCTGGACGTGCTGCTGTCGGACCAGACCGGGCACGTCATCGACATCCGCCGCGAGGACGGGTCGGCGGCGCTGGCCGATGCGCCTGAGCCTGTCGAAGGGGTGCCCGCGTCGACGGGCTCTGCTGAGCGTGTCGGAGGCTCAGCGCATCACTCAGACGATGGGCGGGCGGCCGGCCATTGACATCCGCGCCACGGTGCGCCAGCCGAGGGGTCGCCGCTCACCGCAGGGCGTGACGACGCCCTCGTAGAACCCCGCGAACCAGGTCGGAAGGGCGGACCGCGGTCGCAGCCGGATCACGGTCAGGGCCGTCCAGGCCGCGAGATAGACCGGGATCAGGGGCAGCGGGAGGTTCCGCCGCGCGACATAGACCCGGTTGCGCGCGTTGTAGCGGTAGTACATGGCGTTGCGGGCGGGGTCGTTGGCGGGATGGTGCACGACGATGTCCCCGGCGTACCAGGCAACGGCTCCGGTGTTCCAGACCCGCCAGGTCAGGTCGATCCCCTCGTGGGCGTAGAAGAACTCGTCGGCCCAGCCACCGGCTCGCTCGAACACCTCGGGCCGCATGGCCACCGCCCCCTCCCAGACCACGGTGGCATAGCTGCTGCGTCGCGGGTCACCGACCCGCAACCGCGGGGTCCAGCGACGCGGCGGCGGCGCACCGTCGGGGTCGGCGATGCGTGGCTGGAGCAGACCGAGCCGCGGGTCCGCGGCGAAGCGCTCGGCGATGGTGGCCAGGATGTCGTCGGTGGGCAGCATGGCGTCGTCGTCCAGGAAGAACAGCAGGTCTCCGTGCACGACCGACACCCCGGCGTTCCGGCCCGCCGGTATCCCGATGTTGTCCTCCAGGCTGACGGTGCGGACCTGCGGCGGCATTCCCACCGGCTTCCAGCCGTTGCCGACGACGACCACCTCTACCTCGACGTCCCGCTGGGCGAGCACCGAGGAGACCGCGCGCTGCAGGTCCTCGGGCCGACGGCCCATGGTGAGGATGACCACCCCGTACGTCGGGCACCGGCCCGTGCCCTCGACGCCGGGAGACGGCGTCGTCAACGCAGCTTGCTCGAGCTCAGGATGACGGCGACGTGTCCCGCCACCGTCACCACCGCGCCGGCCAGGAGCGCGAGGACGAGGACGTGGGTCCCGACCAGGTCGCCTCCCAGAACCAGGTCGGCGGTCGCGGCCACCAGCGCCAGGATGGTGAGCTCTACCGAGTGGTACATCCGGTGGAACGGCATGAACCGCGCCACCGACCGCAGTCGCCGGACGGCGGTCTTCCTCGGCGCGCCGATGCTGGGTTGGTCCTCGAGCGGATCGAGTCCGGCGGAGGCCCGGGAAGCATGCACCATGTCGTTCAGCGCCTTGTTGAACAGCACCAGGCCGGACAGCAGCGCGCCGAGGGTGGTCCAGCCGCCGATCGATCCAAGCCCACCATCGGCCCGTACGCCGAGCGCCAGCGGGATCAGGGCCTCGGCGGTGTAGTGCCCCAGCTTGTCGAGGAACACCCCGGACGCCGAGGAGCGGCCGCGCCACCGGGCCAGCTCGCCGTCGGAGCAGTCCAGCAGCATCTGCACCTGCGCACACAGGACGGCGAGGACGGCCCCGGGCCAGCCGGGCAGGAGCAGGGCGAACGCGGCGGCGGCGCCGCTGATGATCATCAGCCAGGTCACGCCGTTGGGCGTGATCCGGGTGGCGGACAGCATGCGGGTGACGTAGGGCGAGATGCGACGTAGGTACAGCGTGCCGGTCCAGTGCTCCGCGGTCGGCCGGCCGAGCACGGTCGGCGGCTGGGTGATCGGGCGCATCTGAGCCACGGATGGCACCTGCTCCATCACCATGACACGACCTCCGAGCTCCCGACCAGGCAGCGGCTCCCCCCGGCGCGAGGTCCACATCGCTGGGACCCTACCCTGAACAGTGTATGAACAATCGGTGACCTAAGGAAAAGATCAGGCGCCGATGTTACCTAAGCGAAAAGATCTTGGCTGGAACCGTCACGCCTGGTCAGCGACCGGTGAACCGGCGCCGGGCACGAGCCCAGGCCGAGCGGCCCCACGCCGACCGGTGCACCAGCGGGCGCACCGCCCGGGCGGCGGCGACCACCAGCTGAGGTCGTCGGTGCCCGCCGTCCGGCGGGACCGGGCCGGCATCCGGGGCGACGAGGCGGAGGCCGGAGGCCACCACCAGCGCCGGGCGGGCGGCCAGTCCGGGCACGCGTAGCTGGACCCAGCCGCCGGCCAGGACCGCCTCCAGCGGACGACCGGCCCGCTGGGCCGCCGCGATGTTGACCAGGGCCGCCACCTCGCCGTGCCGGACCAGGACCGAGCGCGTCCGGTGGGCCAGCGACAGGTGGTCGTCCAGCCGCGGGGGTACGTGTCCGTCCTGGAGCGAACGGACTGCCTGCACCCACGCCGACCGTTGGGCCTTGGTGTAGTCGGGAAAGCGGTCGGCACCGAACCACTTGAGCGCCTTGCGGCGGTACAGGGTCGCGATGAGGACGTCGGCCAGCTGCTCGTCGGAGCAGGAGCGACGGACGATCTCAATCATCCGGGCGACCGAGGTGAGGTAGCTCTCCGGATCCACCGGTGCGCTGCTGATATTGCCCTGGTCCGGCTGGTTCCGCTTCCGGTAGTAGTCGTCGTCGGCCAGGACCGAGACCCGACGCGCGACGAGGTAGGCCTGGGTCACGAAGATGCCGTCCTCGAGCCGTACCTTCCCCTCGGGGAACCAGATGTCCTGCTCGTCGAGGAACGCCCGGCGGAACAGCTTCCAGGGTCCGAGCGTCTGGATCACCCGGGTGAGGTCGGCGTCCACCCGGGTTCTCCGCCACACCACCTGGTTCGGCCGACGGGACCCGTCCAGCGGCACGATCTTCGGCACCACGATGTCGCTGTCGTGCTGGACGGCGAAGTCGTACATCGAACGGAGGGCCTGTGGAGCCAGGCAGTCGTCGGAGTCGACGAAGAACACATACTGCCCCTGGCTCGCCGCCCGCCCGACGTTGCGCGGACGGCCCGGCCAGCCCGAGTTCTCCTGGTGGATCACCCGGAGGTTGGGGTGCCGCTCGGCGTAACGGTCCAGCACCTGGGCCGATCCGTCGGTCGAGCCGTCGTCGACCGCGATCACCTCGAGCTCGTGCGGCGTCAGGTCCTGGGCGAGGACCGAGTCCAGGCACTCGGCCAGGTACCGACGGGTGTTGTAGACCGGGATCACCACGCTCACCGCGGCCTCATCAGGCCGGGCGCTCATGGCGCGACGGCCGCTATGTAGCCCTCGACGGCGGCGGTCATCTCCTTCGGCCCCAGGTCCAGGTGCTCGAGGATCGTGTAACGGCCGGGGCGGGTCTGCGGCGCGAAGAGGGCGGCCTTGGCGAACTGGTCGACCTCGAGGCCGAGATCGGCGGGAAGGACGGGCAGCCCGTGCCGGCGCAGGAAGGTCGCGAGCTCGATGGCGACGTCGTCCGCGCCGCGTAGGAAGGAGGCGAAGGTCGCGCCGAGACCCACCTGCTCCCCGTGCGAGACGGCCTGGTCGGGGAAGAGCCGGTCGATCGCGTGGGAGATCTCGTGGCAGGCGCCGCTGCAGGGGCGGCTGGTGCCCGAGACCGCCATGGCCAGACCCGACATCACCAGCGCCTCGGCCAGGGTGAGCAGGAACTCGTCGGACTCGGCCGTGTCGGCGCGGTGCAGCAGGCTGGCCGCCGCCGTCCGGGCCAGGCTCATCGCCAGCCCGTCGAGCGGCTCGGCGGTGACCTCCGCGGACAGCTGCCAGTCGGCGATGGCAGAGACGTTGCTGACCACGTCGCCCACGCCGGCGACGACGTAGCGGCGGGGCGACTGCCGGACGAGGTCGAGGTCGATGATGATCGCCAGTGGCATGGCGACGCCGTACGAACCGCGCTGCGCGCCCGACCCGAGGATGCTGACCGGGGAGGCGATGCCGTCGTGGGCCAGGTTGGTCGCGACCGCCACCATCGGCAGGCCCAGCCGGGTGCTGGCGAACTTGGCCGTGTCCAGCACCCGCCCGCCGCCGATGGCCACCACGGCGTCGTAGGACCCGACCCGGATCCGGTCAGCCAGGTCAGTGGCACTCTCCACCGTGGCGTCGCCGATGGGGTACTCGTCAGCCTGGCCCAGCGCGGGTGCGAGCTCCTCGGCCACCGGTCGGCTGGACCGGCCGAAGGCGACCGCGACCCGGCCGGAGGTGGAGATCCGCTGGTCGGCCAGGATCTCCGGCAGGTGCTTGACGGCACCGGGCCGTACGTCGACGACCAACGGCGTGGCGACCATCCGGGCTAGTAGCGGCATGCGATGTCCCTCGCTCGGGCCAGGTCGTCATGGTTGTCGACCTCGACCCAGCTCACCTCCCCGATCGGACAGATGTCGATGCGGCGGCCACCGTCGACGTAGGCCTGGTAGGCGTCCTCGTAGTAGAGCCCCGGGTCCCGGCGCCAGGTCGCCTCCAGCGCCTCGGTCAGAGGCCGCGCGGCCGCGGGCTCGATCAGCGTCACGCCGATGTACTCACCGACGGCGACGGCCGGGTCCATCTCCTTGGTGATCCTGGCGACCCCGCCGTCGCGGCCGAGCACGATCTTCATCTCCTCCTGCGCGAGTGTCTTGCGGTCGTCCACGGCGATCCGCAGCGGCGCCCCGGACGAGGCCAGCAGGTCCTCCTCGACCGACACCGGGTGCACGGTGTCGCCGTTGCTCAGCAGCACGCCCTCGGTCAGCAGGTCCCGGGCGCACCACAGTGAGTATGCGTTGTTCCACTCCTCCGCCCGGTCGTTGTCGATCAGGGTGAGGCGGACGCCGTACCGGCGCTCCAGCTCGGACCGGCGCTCGGTCACCGCGCCCGCGGCGTACCCGACGACGACGGCGACATCGCGGAGCTCGACCGCCGCGAAGTTGGCGAGGATGACGTCCAGCACCGTCCGTTCGCCGTCGACCGGGACGAGCGCCTTGGGCAGCCGGTCGGTGTGGGGACGCAGCCGTCGGCCCGCGCCCGCGGCCAGCACCAGACCGATCACGTGTCCCCACTCCTCGCGGCGGACTCGCGCCCCGCCGACTCCAGTCGTCTCCGCAGGTCGACCACCTGGGCCACCGCGACGATCACCAGCACACCGGTCAGGATCGCGATGCCGATGGTGTAGACATCAGCGCCGGCGACCGCGAGAGCCACGACGGCGAGGATCCGCACCTCGAACCCCCCGAGACCGGCCGCGACCGACCGGACGGAGGCGGCGACGCGGTGCCGGGAACGGTAGTCCGCGTCGTAATGGTGCCAGACGAGGGCCAGCAGGTACGCGTACGCCAGTGCCCCCACGCCGGCGCCGCTGAGCCGGGAGGCCGCGAGGACCGCCGCGTACTCACCGGCCCGCAGCAGTGGTGGCACGACCCAGCTCCAGCGCACGGGCAGGGAGCGGCCCCGGCCGACAGCCCGGATCACCGCGGTCAGGATCGGTCCGGCGCCGCACATGCGCAGCAGCGCCGCGCTGGCGCCGGGGGCCGCCGCCCCACCGGCCGGTCGCAGGGAGTGGCGCACCTGGGCAGCGAACATGTACGCGGCCGCGAACCCGCCGGCGACCAGCAGGGCGATGAAGACGATCCTCGGGCTGGTCAGCGCGGCCAGGACCGAGATCGCGGCCCACCGCTCGCCGATCGGGAAGATGGCGACCTTACGGCCCCAGTGCCAGCGGCGCCGACCACCCGTGGCCCGGCGCTCGACGCCCTCGTTCTTCGCCCGGACGGCGGCGGGCGTCATCGCATAAGCCGAGTCCAGTGCGTGCCGCACGGTCTGCAGCGTCAGGGCGAGCGCGGCGAGCAGCCACACGTCGTCGCCGGTACGTGCCCCTCCGACCGCCAGTCCGGCGTACACCACGTACTCCTTGAGCCGGTCGAACATGGCGTCCAGCCAGCCGCCCAGCGGGGAGAACCGGCCGGTGAGCCGGGCCAGCTGGCCGTCGGCACAGTCCAGGCCGAAGGAGAGCTGGAGCAGGACTGCGCCGACGACGTAGGTCGGGCGCAACCCCACCGCGAAGCAACCGGCGGCGAGGACGGCGACCGCCAGGGAGACGGTGGTGACCTGGTTCGGCGTCAGCCCGCGCCGGGCGGCAGACCACGCGATGTACTTCGACCAGGGCGAGACCAGGAACGTGGTGAACGGCGAGTCGTCCGGCTTGACCGCTCGGTCAAGACGGGCACGGTCGGACGGCGACAAGCTGATCGAAGGACGCTACCACTAGCGCTACCACTAGGTCGTGGCCGTCGACCGCGCGATGATCGCGTCGACCGTGCGCAGGGTGTCCGGGTCGGCGATCGGCCGGAAGTGGCCGATCGCGGGCAGCACGATGTTCTCCGCACCCTCCAGGCGGCTGGTCTCGGGGATGTGCGGGTCGAAGACGCTGTAGAGCGAGCTGATCATGCTGTTCAGCACCAGGTCGGCCTGCAGGGCCCGGATCACCGGCCCGGTCGGGGTGAACATCCGTACGCTGCGAATCAGGAACAGGTAGGCGTAGCGCGAGCCCGCGAAGGGTGTGTTGAGCGCGATCACCCGCTGTACCCGCCGGACGATGTCGGCCTCGGCCAGCGCCGACTTGGCGATCAGCCCACCCTTGCTGTGCGCGACCACGATCACCTCGGTCAGATCCAGCCGCTGAAGGTACTCCTGGACGATCTCGGCCATGGCAGGGATGGCGCCGGTGTTGAACCCGAGCTTGTCCAGCACGTGCACGGGATGGCCGGCCCGGTAGAGGTGCTCCACGACGGGCTGCATGAACCGCCAGCTCTCGTAGACCCCCGGGATGATCAGGACCGGGGCCTTCGGTCCGGTCTCCGGGTGGAGGAAGGAATCCGGGCTGGTCCGGCCGAAGAACGCCCGGAGCCACCAGTAGGTGACGTAGGCGTAGTCGAGCAGCCAGCCCCAGAGCTTCCGTACCACTCCGGGCCGTCGCGGCACCGGGAGGGACGCGACGAGATCGGCGGTCTCGGTCATCGCTTCACGTTAGGTCGACCAGGTGCAAGAGGCCTGGACCAGGGTGGCGACCGCCTGGTCCGCTCCTAGACCGGGAGAGACGGCAGCCGACGAACGGGCTCGGTGCGGCCGGTGGGCGACTGCCCCTGGCAGTCGCAGACGCCGCCACGGGTCAGCAGGGCGCAGGTGAAGGTGTGGGAGCCGAAGATCCCCCGCATCGGCTGCTGTGACTTGATCATCAGCCCCCCTCGGGTTCGCTGGGTTGGGTGCCGGGGCCTTACCCCTCATCCGGCGGATCGAAGCGATCCGGCGATCGGCGGCGGCGACCCTCGGGCGGCCAGACCGCGTTGTGGGTGCCGTCGCACAGCGG
>DATHBQ010000281.1:0-6602 GCA_035296105.1 Propionibacteriaceae bacterium
AGGGCGGCCAGGACGTTTCCCGGCGGCCGGCGGGCAACCACCGGGTGCGCCCGGGTCGGCGCCACACGACGCACCGCCTCCCACGCCCAGCCGAGCCGCCGCAGCGCGAGAGGTCCAAGAACCTCTTGCAGCTGGGGCAACAGGAGGTCCTCCTCGTCGCGGACATCGTCGTCGAGCACGGCGAACACCCGCTCGAGCAGCGCGTCGCGTCCGGGGTCGCCGGGACGCGACCGCTCGAGCTCGGTCACCAGCTCGTTGACCTGCTGGTGCTCCTGCTCGATTCGGAGAGTCAGCTCGCCACCCACCGGTAGAGCGCGCCGTGCAGTGGGCCAGAGCACAGCCTCCTCAGCGAAGGCGTGGGTGAAAACCAGGCGGCAGATGTCCTGCAACACCGCCTGCTGCTCCTCACCGTCGCGCTCGGCCGCCTGCTGGATCAAGGCGTTGAGCCTCGCATGGTCGACGCGCTGCCGGTGCAGCACACTGTGTCGACCACCCAGCTGCGCAACGTCCTGGTGCGCGATGGAAACGCTCATGGTCCTCCTACTGGTGCGACGACCTCTGGAGACCCGTCGGCCACGCTTGCTCATCGGATCTACCCATCAGGGGTCTGCGGTCACACGGAACCTCAGATCCAGCCCTGGTCACGGGCTGACCGGTACGCGTCGGCCCGGCTCGAGGCACCGAGCTTCGCCGTGACGGCGACCAGGTAGTTGCGGACCGTGCCCGGCGACAGGAACAGCGCCCGGGCCACCTCGCGTACGGGGCGGTCGGCCCCCGCCGCGGCCAGCACCTCGGCCTCCCGCGGGGTCAGCGGTGACGGCGGCGCGGTGAGGGCATCGGCGGCGAGGATCGGGTCGACGTAGCGGTGGCCCTCGTGCACCCGGCGGATGACATCGGCCAGGGCCGTGCCTGGCGCCCCCTTGGCCAGGAAGCCGCGCGCTCCCGAGGCCAGGGCGCGGCGCAGCTCCAGCGGTCGGCCGTGTCCGGTCAGGATCACCACCGGGCAGGCCGGCAGGATGCGGCCGAGCTCGCTGACCACACCGAGCCCGTCAAGGCGCGGCATCTCGAGGTCGACCACGGCCACGTCCGGCTGGTGGGCCAGGGCCTCGGCCACGGCCGCGGACCCGTCGGCCGCCGTGGCCACCACCTCCAGGTCCGGCTCCCGCCCCAGCAGGCTGACCAGCGCCTCCCGAATCAGCTCCTCGTCCTCGGCGAGCAGGACCCGGATCATCGCGCCGCGAGCTCTAGGCGGACCTCGAACCGGTCGCCGACCACGCCGGTCCGCAGCCGCGCCCCGGCCTCCGCGGCCCGGTCGGACAGCCCGGCCAGCCCCAGCCCGGCCGAGGCGGGAGCAGGCGGCAGCCCGTCGTTCATGATCACCAGTGTGACCGTCCCCGCCTCGTGGGTCAGCGTGAGGGACGCCTGTCGCGGCCGGCTGTGCCGGAGGAGGTTGGTGACCGCCTCGCGCACGGTGGCGGCCACCAGCTGGGAGTCGGCGGGGCCGAGGTCGACCGGCTCGACGTCCACCTGCGCGTCGATCCCGGCCGAGGTGAGCACCAGGCGGGCCGTCTCCAGCTGCTCGGCCAGGTCGACCGTCCCGTAGCCGTGCACCGCCGCCCGCACCTCGTGCAGCGTGGTCGTGGCCAGCTGGCGGATCGGCTCGGACCCGATCACCTCGGCCTGAAGCGCGATCAGCCCCAGGCGGTGGCCGAGGACGTCGTGGAGGTCCCGGGCGAACCGCAGCCGCTCCTGGGTGACGGCCAGGTTCGCCTCCGCCTCCCGACCCGCCTCGGCCGCAACCAGCAGCCGGAGCAGCCAGACCGCGACCTGACCCATGGCGATCACGGCGATCGCGATGCCGACGGTGATGACCAGGGTCTGGAGGACGGACTGGCCGGAGAGCGCGGCGCCGAGGACGGCCACGGCCGCGACGCCGCTTCCCCAGGCGACGGCGGTCCGCCAGCCGAGCACCAGCGGTCCTACCCCGGCGGCGAACCCGGCCAGCCAGGCCCACGGCTCCTGGGTCGGCTCGGTCCAGCGGATGCAGACCGGCAGCAGGGCCACGGTCGCGACCAGCACCCCGGCCAGCAGCCCGATCCGGACGCGCTGCGGCACCCACGGGCTGACTGCGGCGCGGAAGAGGAGGGCGTACGCCGCAACCAGCACCGCCAGGAGGACCCCGAGCAAGACGGCAGCCGCCGCCGTCGGCGGCCGCGTCAGCAGGATCGGCAGGGCGATCACCCAGCCGAGGTTGGTCAGCAGGACAACCAGGACCACCAGCCGGGCGCGATGCACCCGCCGGGGCGAGGTCGATCGCATCCCGGTCATTGTTGTCCGAACACGAGCTCTGCGGCGATCAGGATGTCGAGTACGCCGCACCACTCCGCGTACGAGCGCGAGACCACGGCGTTGCGGCGCAGGTGCACCAGGTCCCAGATGCCGTGGCCGAACCAGCCGGCGGCGAGAACGTACCGGGCCACCTCGGGGGAGACGGTCAGGCCGACCAGGGCCAGGCCGCCGAACAGGACGAGTCCCCCGGTCTGGACCAACAGCTCGCGATGGCCGGACCGGCGGAGCAGCCCGCCGACGGCGATGGCGGTGGCCAGCGCCAGGATCGCGACGGTCGGCTCGATCCGGCTCTGCAGCTGGAGGCCGACAAGCAGCGCCGCCGAGACGATCAGGATGGGCCAGCTGGCTCCGCGCCGCTGGATCACCGCCGCGACCACGTAGAGGCTCGGCAGCAGCGGCAGGATCTGGCCGGCCCGCTCGGTGCCGATGCCCCAGGAGACGATCTCCAGGGCGATGGCCACGGCGCTCGGCCAGCGGCGGAGCAGGAAGGTTCCGACGGCGTGAGTTCGGGTGGGGGCGGGGTGGGCAGTAGCAGTCACCCCTTCACCCTCGAACCGCCGCCGCGCAACCGGCAGGTGCCGGCTGTCACGACCTGGTCGTGACAGCCGATCGGTCAGCCGCGCCGGGACCGGGCGCTGAACCGGGCCGCGCTGTGCCCCTGACCGACCGCCGAGGTCGAAGCCGCCGTCCGGTTCCGCCGGGGCGCGCCGCTCCGCTCGGGGACAGACTTCGGTCGCTCCGACGTACGCGGCGAGGACGGTCCCCGGCGACGCGATCCGTTCGCGGCGCCGCTTCTCGGCGCCGATGCCGACACGCTCGGTCCCGCGATCGGCGCGGTGCGGACGCGTCGACCCGGAGCCAGCGTCACCAGGATCGGGTCGGCCACAGAGTCCACGCGGGTGGTCGTCGGGCGCACTCCGGCGGCCTTGGTGAGCGAACGCACGTCGCGCGCCTGGTCGTCGGTCATCAAGGTGACCACGGTGCCGGCCTTGCCGGCCCGGGCGGTCCGGCCCGACCGGTGCAGGTAGGCCTTGTGCTCCACCGGCGGGTCGGCGTGCACCACGAGCTCGATGTCGTCGACGTGGATGCCGCGCGCCGCGATGTCGGTGGCGACAAGGGTCTCCACCTCACCGGTCTGGAACAGCCTCATGTTGCGGGTGCGTGCGTTCTGGTTGAGATTGCCGTGCAGCTCGACCGCCGGGATGCCCTGGGCGTTGAGCTGCTTGGTGAGGGCGCGGGCCCGGGACTTGGTCCGGGTGAAGACCACCATGCGGCCGGGCGCGCTGGCCAGGTCGGCCACCACAGGGGTCCGCTGAGCCATCGGGATGTGCAGGACGTGGTGGTCCATCTCGACCACTGGGGACTGCGCCGAGTCCGCCTCGTGGGTCGCCGGCCGCTTGAGGAACCGCCGGACCAGACCGTCGACGGCGCGGTCGAGGGTGGCCGAGAACAGCAGCCGCTGACCGTTCGCCGACGTCTGGCCCAGCAGTCTGGTCACGCCGGGGAGGAAGCCGAGGTCGGCCATGTGGTCCGCCTCGTCCAGCACGGTGATCTCCACCTCGCTGAGGCGGCAGGCGCCTTGGGCGATGAGATCCTCGAGCCGACCGGGACAGGCGATGACCACGTCGACCCCGGCGCGCAGTGCCCGGACCTGCGGCGACTGACTGACGCCGCCGAAGACGGTTGTGGTGGTCAGCCCGGCCGCGCGGGCCAGCGGCGCCAGGGCCGCGTCGATCTGGCCCACCAGCTCGCGGGTGGGAGCCAGGATGAGGGCGCGGGGGTGGCGCGGGTGCCGGGGCCGCTTGGCGTTCATCAGCCGGGTGACCAGCGGCAGCAGAAAGGCGTAGGTCTTGCCCGAGCCGGTACGGCCCCGACCGAGGACATCGCGGCCGCCGAGCGAGTCCGCCAGTGTGGCGGCCTGGATCGGCGTAGGGGTGGTGATCTCGTGGTCCGCCAGGACGCGGTTCAGAGCCGCGGGCACACCAAGATCAAGAAAGGAAACAGCAGGCACAGATAGATCAACTTCTCGTGAGTGTGGCTCCGGGAGGCCCCCGGATACGGCCACGTGCCCCGCACAACGACTGAGTAGGTAACTCTGGAGGGCAGGAGCCGGGCTCAGGACCGCCGGTGACTCGTGGCAGGACGAGCCGAATCACGTGCTTTCAATAGTACGGCATTGATGATCAGGCACCTACTCCGGCCGCGAGCAGCCCTACGGGCCGTGGTCGAATGCTCCCTGTGACGGAGCGCAGGCCGCCGGTCGTCGTGATCGGTCAGATCGCCCGCGATCTGGTTCTGGTCGTCGACGAGGTGCCCGGGGCCGGGCGGTGGCGCTATCTGGAGTCGGTGCCCGAACCGGCACTGCTGACCCGGAGCGACGTTTGTTCGGCGGCCGCCCTGATGAGCCGGGCCGGCACCGTCGTCCTGCAGCTCCAACCGCCGGTCGCCGCCATCCTGAACGCCCTGGAGCACCTGCCCCTAGGCGCTCGGGTGATCATGGACGGCGTGCCCGAGGAGAAACAGACCCGCGACCGGATCCTGGCCGCGGCCGCCGGCCTGACGGTCGGTCACCCCGGCGGTCGCCCGGCGCCGACCGCCGCCCGGGTCGCCGAGCTGGCCACGGTCCTCGCCGGGAGCCGGGGATGAGCGGGGAGGCGACGTTCCCGGTCGAGCCGTGGCGGCTGCGGGAGGTCGGGATCGACACCGACCAGCTAGCCCGGACCGAGTCGCTGTTCGCCCTGTCCAACGGCCATCTCGGCGTTCGCGGCACCCTTGACGAGGGCGAGCCCAACGGTCTGCCCGGGACGTACCTCAACTCGTTCTTCGAGTCCCACCCGCTGGCCTATCCCGAGTCGGGCTACGCCTTCCCCAAGACCGGCCAGAGCGTGGTCAACGTGTCCAACGGCAAGATCATCCGGCTGCTGGTGGACGACGAGCCGTTCGACGTTCGCTACGGCCGGCTGCTTCAGCACGAGCGAATCCTCGACTTCCGGGACGGCACCCTGTCCCGCAAGGTCGAGTGGGAGACGCCGGCCGGTCAGCGCGTCCGGGTGCGCAGCACCCGACTGGTCTCGCTCAGCCAGCGGGCCGTGCTGGCCGTCCGCTACGAGGTGGAGCCCGTCGGGGCCGGCGCCCGGGTGGTGGTGCAGTCCGAGCTGCTGACCAACGAGTCGCTCCCCGATCCCAGCGGCGACGCCGGCGCGGACGACGCTGTCCGCACCCACCTGCTCGCTGACGGGTTGAGCGTCGAGGGGACGCGCGCGTGCCTGATGCACCGCACCCGGTACAGCGACCTGCGGATGGCTGCGGCCGTCGACCACGTCCTCGCCGCCGACACCGACCTCGACCCGGAGATGGCCTCCGACGAGCACTGGGCCCGGCTGACGGTGAGCACCGAGCTCCAGCCGGGTCAGCGACTCACCCTGACCAAGTTCGTCGCGTACGGCTGGTCTGCCGAGCGGTCCGACATCGCCCTCAAGGACCAGGCCGAAGCGGCGCTCGCGGCGGCCGTGGACACCGGCTGGGACGGGTTGCTGGCGGCGCAGCGGGAGTACCTGGACGACTTCTGGGCCCGCGCCGACGTCGAGGTGGACGGCGACCAGGAAGTCCAGCAGGCGGTCCGGTTCGGCATGTTCCACCTGCTCCAGGCCAGCGCCCGGGCCGAGCAGCGAGCCATCTCGGCCAAAGGCCTGACCGGGACGGGCTACGCCGGGCACGCCTTCTGGGAGACCGAGGCCTTCGTGCTCCCGGTGCTGACCGCGACCGTGCCCGGGGCCGCCGCCGATGCGCTGCGCTGGCGGCGCAACACCCTGTCGGCGGCCAAGGACTGGGCGCGGACGCTCCGGCTGCGCGGCGCCGCGTTCGCCTGGCGGACCATCCGTGGCGAGGAGTGCAGCAGCTACTGGCCGGCCGGGACGGCGGCCTTCCACATCAACGCCGACATCGCCGTCGCCGCGGCGCGACAGGTGCACTGGACCCAGGACGCCGACTTCGACCGCGACTGCGCCCTGCCGCTGCTGGTCGAGACCGCCCGGCTGTGGCAGTGTCTGGGCTACGTGGGCGCGGACGGGCACTTCCATCTCGACGGGATGACCGGACCGGACGAGTACACGGCCCTGGTGAACGACAACACCTACACCAACCTCGCCGCCGCAGCGAACCTGCGGGAGGCGGCCGCCACCGCGGAGCGCTGGCCGGAGGCGGCCGCCGACCTCGGTGTGGCGGCCGAGGAGATCGCCGGGTGGCGCGAGAGC
>DATHBQ010000282.1:0-1717 GCA_035296105.1 Propionibacteriaceae bacterium
GGTCGAGCCGAAACTGGCCACTCATCCCCAGGTGGGCCAGGACGGCGTCACCGTCGGTCAGCGGCAGCCACAGGTACTTGCCCCGGCGGCGCGGCTCGGCGAAGGTTCGGCCGATGAGCCGGGCGGCGAAGTCGTCGGCCCCGAGCAGGTGGCGGCGGACAGGCCGCGGGTGCAGCACCTCGACGCCGACGATCCGGCGGCCGGTGATCCCGGCGGCCAGGCCCCGACGGACCACCTCGACCTCGGGCAGCTCAGGCACGAGGGGGAGCTAATGGACCGCTGCGGAGCCGGTGCCGCGAGGACTCTTGAGCGCCGCGAAGGCGATGGCCGCGGCGTTCTGCTCGGCCTCCTTCTTGTTGCGGCCGGCGCCGGGACCGTAGCGTTGGTTGTCGATCATCACCGTGGCGGAGAAGGACTTGGCGTGGTCCGGCCCGGACTCGAGCACCTCGTAGCCCGGGACGCCGAGCCCGGCGATCGAGGCGATCTCCTGGAGGCTTGTCTTCCAGTCCAGGCCCGCGCCGCGTGTCGCCACGTCGGCCATCAGACCGTCGAACAGGTGATGCACGAACCCCCGGGCCGCGCCGATGCCGTGCTGCAGGAACACCGCGCCGATGACGGCCTCCATCGTGTCGGCCAGGATCGAGGACTTGTCCCGCCCCCCTGTGCTCTCCTCGCCGCGGCCGAGGTGGACCACCGCGCCCAGATCGAGCTCCCGGGCGACGTCGGCCAGCGCCCGGGAGTTGACCACCGCGGCCCTCAGCTTGGCCAGCTGGCCCTCGGACAGGTCGGGATAGGACACGAACAGGTGCTCGGTGACGACAAGACCGAGCACGGCGTCGCCGAGGAACTCCAGGCGCTCGTTGGTCGGCAGGCCGCCGCGCTCGTAGGCGTACGAGCGGTGCGTCAGGGCACGATCCAGCAGCTCGGGATCAACACTCATCCCGAGCTCGGTCAGCAGGTCGCCGGCCGGCAGGCGGGCGCCCAGCGACTCGGACCGGCTTAGGACGAGATGACCTGTCGCCGGGCCGCCCGCGGCCCGTACTGGCCGCAGGACGGACACGCTGCGTGGGGCAGGTGCTTGGCCCGGCAGGCCGGGTTGGCGCACGTGACCAGGACTGGCGCGGTCGCCTTCCACTGGGAACGGCGATGCCGGGTGTTGCTCCGAGACATTCGCCTCTTGGGGACGGCCACCTTCTACTCCTTGCTTCTTCGCTTCTTCACCGGACGGACCGGAATCTCAGTTGGTACTCGGATTGCTCGCTACATCGTAAGTTTGCTGGTCGTCACGCTCAAACCTGAGCAGTGCATCCCAGCGGGGATCGTTATCGGCCCGGTGCTGGTGGTCCGGGTCGTCGTTCAGGTTCGCCCCGCACTGCGGGCAGAGCCCGGCGCAGTCCGGGCGGCACAACGGCTGGAACGGCAGGTCGAGCACCACCGCGTCCCGCAGCACCGGCTCCAGGTCGAGCAGGTCACCCTCCAACCGGCTGGCCTCCTCCTCCGTGGCATCGCTGCCCGGATAGACGAACAGCTCCTGCAGGTCGACCTCGATCCGGTCCTCGACCGGGGACAGGCAGCGGACGCACTCCCCCCGCAGCTCGACCATCGCCGTACCGGTGACCAGCACACCCTCCACCGCGGACTCCAGCCGCAGATCGAGCTCCACCGGTGACCCGACCGGCACGCCGATGACCTCGATGCCCAGGTCGGTCGGGGCCTC
>DATHBQ010000283.1:0-4273 GCA_035296105.1 Propionibacteriaceae bacterium
AGCACCGGCCGCAGGTGCTGCATCGGGTGCTCCCCCGGGGAGATCGTGGTGGCCCAGATGTCGGCCAGGGTGAGCTCGACCGCACTCATCCCCGGCAGCGCCGGGGGTGCCGCGTCGATGGCCGTGCCCGGCAGGGTGCTGCCGCTGTCCGCGTACCCGGCGTTCCACAAAGCCTGCCGCCGGGACAGCCCGAAGCCGTCGAACGCGCCCGCGGTGGCCAGAGCCTCGGTCTGCGGCACGGTCAGCCCGGTCCGGCGGACGACGTCGTTCATGCTCGAGAAGGGCGCGCGCGCCCGCTCGGCCACGATCGCCGCCGCCAGCTCGGGTGAGATCCCCTGCACCGACGTCAGGCCCAGCCGGACCGCGAAGTTGCCGTCCCGGCGGTGCTGCGCGGTGCGGTCCGGCGCCTCGCGCGAGAACGGTTCCACCGGCGGCTGCTCGAAGTCCAGGCAGCCCGGCATCCCGGTCGGCCCCTGCGTCCCGAGCTTGTCGGAGGGCCCTTCGACAGGCTTCGGACGCAGTGGCTGGAGGTCGGCGTGCACCGCGGACCGGGCGATGTCGGGCCGCTCCACGGCGACGCCGTGCCGCCGGGCGTCGGCGACCAGGGACTGCGGGGAGTAGAAGCCCATCGGCTGGGCCCGCAGCAGGCCGGCCAGGAACGCGCCCGGGTAGTGCAGCTTGAGCCAGGACGAGGCGTAGACCAGCAGCCCGAAGCTGATCGCGTGGCTCTCGGCGAAGCCGAAGTTCGCGAAGGCCTGGACCCGGGTGTAGATGTCGTCGGCCAGCTCCCCGACGATCCCGTGGTCCTCCATGCCCTTGTACATCTTGTCCTTGAGCCGCTCGATCTTCTCGATCCCCCGCTTGGAGCCCATGGCCCGGCGGAGCAGGTCGGCGTCGTCACCGGTGCAGCCGCCGACGGTCATGGCGATCTGCATCAGCTGCTCCTGGAACAGCGGCACGCCCAGGGTCCGCTTCAGCACCGGCTCCAGGGCGGGGTGCAGGTAGGTCACCTCCTCCTTGCCGGTGGCCCGGCGGATGTAGGGGTGCACCGCACCACCCTGGATGGGACCGGGCCGGATCAGCCCGATCTCCACCACCAGGTCGTAGAAGCGCCGCGGCTGCAGGCGGGGCAGGGTGCCGATCTGGGCCCGGCTCTCCACCTGGAACACCCCGAGCGAGTCCGCCCGGCAGAGCATGTCGTAGACCCCGGCCTCCTCCTTGGGCAGCGTCTGCAGGGTCCAGCGCTCGCCGGGGTGGGCGGCGGCCAGGTCGAAGGTGTACTGGATCGCGGCCAGTATGCCCAGCCCCAGGAAGTCGAACTTGACCAGGCCCATCGCGGCGCAGCTGTCCTTGTCCCACTGCAGCACGGTGCGGGCGTCCATCCGGCCGCGCTCGATCGGGCAGACCTCGCCGACCGGCCGCTCGGTCAGCACCATGCCGCCGGAGTGGATGCCCAGGTGCCGTGGCGCCTTGAGCAGCGAGTTGGCCAGGTCGACCACCGGCTGCGGCACCTCGTGGTCGGCGTCGGCGATCTGCGCGTAGGTGTCGATCTGCTTGCTCCAGGCGTCCTGCTGGCCGGTGGAGTAGCCCAGCGCCTTGGCCATGTCCCGGACCGCGGACTTGGGCCGGTAGCTGATCACGTTGGCCACCTGGGCGGCGTTCTGCCGGCCGTAGCGACGGTAGACCTCCTGGATCACCTCCTCCCGGCGGTCGGAGTCGAAGTCGACGTCGATGTCGGGCTCCTCCTCCCGGGTGGTGGACAGGAACCGCTCGAAGGGCAGCTCGAACTTGATCGGGTCGACCGCGGTGATGCCGAGGACGTAGCAGACCACCGAGTTGGCCGCCGACCCCCGGCCCTGGCAGAGGATGCCGCGCTCGCGGGCGTAGGCGACCATGTCGTGCACGATCAGGAAGTAGCCGGGGAAGTCCTTGTCCTCGATGACCTTCAGCTCCTTCGCCAGGCGGGCCTCGGCCTGATCCCGGATGTGCGGGTAGCGCTGGTCGGCGCCGCGGCGGCACAGCTCCCGCAGCCAGCTGATCGGGGTGTGGCCCAGCGGCACCCGCTGCTTGGGCAGCTTCGGCTTGGCCAGGGACAGGTCGAAGGCGCACTGGTCGGCGACCTCGACCGTACGCGCCACCGCGCCGGGGTAGCGGGCGAAGATCCGCTCCATCTCCGCACCCGAGCGCAGGTGGGCGCCGGGACCGGGCAGCCAGCCGTCCATGTCGGCCAGGCTGCGCCGGGCCCGGACCGCGGCGACCGCCGCGCCGAGCCGACCGTTGGCCGGCGTGGCGTAGTGCACGTTGTTGCTGGCCACCAGGGGCAGCCCGGCGTCGGCGGCCAGCCGGGCCAGCGCGTCGTTGACCGTCGAGTCGGTCGGCCGGCCCTGGTCGATCAGCTCGACCACCACCTGGTCGCGGCCGAACCGGGCGGTCAGCTGGTCCAGCTCGGCGGCCGCGGTGGCCGGGCCGCGCTGGTCGAGGGCGAGGCGGACCGCCCCCTTGCGGCAGCCGGTGAGGACGACCCAGTGCCCGTCGGACTGCTCGGCCAGCTCGTCCAGGTCGTAGAGCGGCCGGCCCTTCTCATCGCCCCGCAGCTGGGCCGCGGTGATCGCCGCGGACAGCCGGTGGTATCCCGCGACGCCGCGGGCGAGCACCAGCAGGTGCTGGCCCTCCGGGTCGGCCACCCCGTTCTGCGGCTCGGTCAGGCCGAGGGACAGCTCGGCGCCGTAGATCGTGCGCAACGGGTACGCCGCCGCCGCCTCGGCGAACCGGGACGCGGCGTAGAAGCCGTCGTGGTCGGTGATGGCCAGCGCGTCCAGGCCCAGCCGGACCGCCTCCTCGATCAGCTCCTCCGGGTCGTTGACCCCGTCCAGGAAGCTGAAGTTGCTGTGGCAGTGCAGCTCGGCGTAGGGCACGGTCGCGGTCTCCGGGGGCTGCACCAGCTCCTCGGCGGCCACGGCGTACGCAGGGCGCTTCTGGGAGTAGCCCGGCGCGCTGTCCCCGTCGGGGTTGGCCGCCGTCCGGTCCCGGGCCGTCCGGCCGGAGATCTGCCGCTCCAGCTCCGCCCAGGAGACGTCCGGGTTGAACCAGCCCACGACCTTATTGGTCCCTCTGCTCGCGCATCGCGCTCTACCCCGCCGACTTCGTCGTCGCTCGTCGACGAAGAAGCGTTGTCGACTCACTCCTCCTCAGCTCGGCGGCGCGCGATTGCCGACGCTCGCAGAGATGCGCCTGACTGCCGCCGCTCTCGGGAGAAATCCAGGCCGTGAGCTGTAGCAGCCTGCCGCAGATCTCCAAGCAGGGAGCCTGCAACCAGGCCCAGGCGTCACCCGTGAGCAACCCAGCCCGCACCTGGTCGCGTCGCTTGAGAAAACTAGTCATAGCGGGCCTCCGTCCACCATCTGCCGTCCTCCACCATCAGCAGCCAGGCGCTGCCGTCCACCCCGACCATCTGGAACCGGGCCACCTGACGTGCCCGGACCGGGTCCCACCACAGCTCGTCGATCGGCCACGGGCCGGCCCAGGCCTCGACCGGCAGCGGTCCGCCGCCGTCGACCGCCAGCGTCGCCGGGGGCGCGCTGAGCAGGCCGCGCCCGTCGACCAGCACCGTCCGCCGGTCGGCGTCGTGCACCTCGGCCGGTCGCGGTTCGGCGAAAACCCGGGCCGGGGCCGGCGGCGGGATGCTCCCCGGCCAGGGCAGCCGGGCGTCGCGCCCGTCGGCGCGGCGCTCGCCCCACGGGGTCAGCGACTGCCGGTCCCGCGGGCCGCGCCCGCCCTGCACGGCGGGGGCCAGGACCTCCTCCGGCCCGAGCATCCCCTGCAGCCGGGCGATCCCCCGCTCCACCTGGTCGTCGCGGGTGCCGCCCCACAGTCCCTCGCCGTGGTCGGCCAGCGACTCCACCGCTACCGGCACCAGCCGCACGGCCGTCACCGGCTCGGGGGCCGGGTCACCCTGCAGCTGCCAGTAGAGCCGGTCGATCACGTCCGGCGCGGTGAACCATCGCGAGTGGGCCCAGACCCGCGACCCGGTCCAGCCGCCGTCGGTGGCCACCTCCACCCGCACCTGGGTGGCCACCAGGCCGTGCCGGGACAGCTCGGCGATCAGCCGGTCGGCGGTCTGCCGGGAGCTGAACACGATCGGCTCGATGGTCTCCAGCCCCGGCTCGAAGACCACCCGCTGGTCCAGCTCCAGCGGCGGGCGCCGGGAGACCGCCGGGCGCACGTCCTCGCCGCGGGCCAGGCGGTGCAGCCCGGCCCCGTGGACACCGAAGCG
>DATHBQ010000284.1:0-5951 GCA_035296105.1 Propionibacteriaceae bacterium
TGTTCTCCGGCCCGCCGACCGGCTCGGTCTCGTAGACCGAGGAGATGTCGACGATGATGATGTCCGGCGTGTCGCTGAGCGCGTCGACCGCCCCCTGCAGGTTGGCCAACCGGTCCCCCAGGTTGGAGCCGATCGAGTAGACGACCTTGCGCAGCGGTTTCATCCCGCTCAGGGTGTCGGCGTCGATCGCGTGCGGGTTGGGGCTCGACATGTGTCATCTACTCCTTGTCAGCGACACCGCGACATCGGCAACGGGAACCGGCATCGGCGCCTGCGGCTTGTGCACCGTCACCGACACCCGCTGTACAGCTGGGTAGCCCAGACAGGTTCGGGCGATTCGCTCCGCCAGCGCCTCGATCAGATCGAGCGGATGCCGCTCCACGTCGTCGACCACCGCCTGGGCCAGCTGGCCGTAGTCGATCGTCTGTGCGAGATCGTCGGCGGCAGCGGCCGGGGACAGGTCGAGCTCGCAGCTCAGGTCGACGACGAAGGTCTGGCCCTGCTGGCGCTCGTGGGGGAACACCCCGTGGTAGCCGAAGCCGGTGATGCCGGTGAGCGTGATCCGGTCCAGCTGTCCTGGGGCAGCCGCAACCAGCGTGTGCTCCGGTGCTGGTGTGGCCATGTCCCTCCCTGACGTGAAGGGAACCATATCCTCTCCCGTACGCCGCGCCAATGGCCCGACGGCAGGCGGGCGAAGTTGTGACCAAGTGCACGTCCGGCGGCAACCTGGCGTTCCTGAACCGTTCTCTCGGCAGTGCGCGAGCGTCGGGTAGGGAGGGCACGAGCCCAGGGATCAAGAAGAGCGGCGGAGTCGTTGCGCGACCGCGATCGCGTCCCGGCTCGGGCGGACGCTGTGGACCCGGACCCCCCACACCGGGTGGCCGGCGAGGGCGAAGGTGAGCGCGGTGGTGGCGTCGTCGCGATCCTGGGCGGACCGGGGCTGCCCGGCGTCGTCGGCCAGCAGCGTGCCCAGGAACCGCTTGCGGGACACCCCGATCAGCAACGGACGCTCGAGGCGGTCCAGCTCGTCCAGCCGCTGCAGCAGCTCCCAGTTGTGCTCGCCGGTCTTGGCGAAGCCGAAGCCCGGATCGACGATCAGTCGTTCGGGCGCGATTCCCGCCTGCTCGGCCCGGGCCAGTTGACCGGCCAGCTCCTCTACGACCTCGCGCACCACGTCCGCGTACACCGCCCGGTCCTGCATCTGTGTCGAGTGGCCGCGCCAGTGCATCACCACGTACGGCACCCCGGCGTCGGCGACGAGCCCGAGCATCGCCGGGTCGGCCTGGCCGCCGGACACGTCGTTGATCAGCCGGGCTCCGGCCTCCAGTGCGGCGGCGGCGACCTCGGCCCGCATCGTGTCCACGCTGACGTAGGTCGAGGACGCGAGGGCGCGGATCACCGGCAGCACCCGGCGCAGCTCCTCCTCGACCGGTGGCCGCTGGGCACCGGGCCGGGTCGACTCCCCACCGACGTCCAGGATGTCGGCGCCCTGGTTGATCAGGTCCCGGCCATGGGCGATCGCCGCATCCGGCTCCAACCACTGCCCGCCGTCGGAGAACGAGTCGGGGGTCACGTTGACCACCCCGACCACCAGGGTGCGACCGGGCTGCGGGAGGCCGGGAACCACGCGACCTCCCGTGTGTTGTTGCGGTCGCGGCGGGGGTTCAAGGGGGTCGTCCCCCTTGCTGTGCTGAACCGGAACCTTCACCTGGCCGACCTTAGACTCATCGCGTGTCGGGATACGCGGACGGGCCACGCTTCGGTCGCCGCGCGCGCCGGCGCCGGTCGGGACCGCTGCGGGCCGTCGGGCTCGTGGCGGTGGTCATCCTCGCCCTCATCCTCGGACTCCAGCTGCTCGGCCGTCTGGGGCCCGGACCCGACGCTCCCGAGGTGGTGGCCGGTGCGGCGGTGACATCGGCCGCCACGTCGAAGCCCGCCCAGTCGACGCCGACCGTCGGTCCGCCGCCGACGGTTGGCGCTCCGTCGGCCACTCCCCGATCGCGACCCAGGACGGGCTCGCCCGACCGGACCCTGGCGAAGAACAGCCTGTATGCGGTGGATCTCGGCGGAACACAGGTGAGCTGCGGGATCACCGTACGACCGGCCAAGCCACCGCTGCGCAACGCCGAGCTGGCTCCCTACCTGCGCAGCCTGGTGAAGTGCCTGGTCAAGGTACACCGCAAGCCGCTGGCCGCGCGAGGCTTCACCGTGACCGAGCCCAAGATCAAGGTCTACCGGTCCACCATCGACGCACCGTGCGGCCGGTTCGGCCAGAGGGGTGCCCCGGCGTACTACTGCTCGGTCAACCAGACGATCTACTGGCCGGCCACCCGCGACGACGGCCGGGAGGCGTACACCTTCGCCCGGCTCGGGTACGTCGCCCTGCTGGCCCACGAGTTCGGTCATCATCTGCAGGCCGTGACCGGCATGGTCAACGAATACGCCTTGCACTACGCCAAGGCGGAGAACCGGAGTACGCGATACGTGCTCAGCCGACGGCTCGAGCTGCAGGCCCAGTGCTTCGAGGGCGTGTTCCTCGGCACCGTCGCCGGCTCGATCGAGCTGAGCGCGACCGATCGGGACGAGCTGCGGGCCTGGCACGGCTTCACCGGGGACGAGGACCCACCGAAGAGCCGCAAGCCCGACCACGGCACCAGCGCCGCCCAGATGCGCTGGCTGGTCCGGGGCCTGGACAGCCAGGACTTCGGCCGCTGCAGGACCTGGACCGCGCCGAGGTCACAGGTCAGGTAGGACCTCCTACAGGCCGCCCAGATCGGCGTGATCTTCCGGCGGTAGCGCCGACCGAGCCGGCTGACGACCACCACGGCCGGCCGTGAGAATGAGCCGGGTGCTGAAGGCTCAGCTCCTCAGCTCGTGATGAGCTGCATCGCCTCGGCCCGCGTGGTGGGGTCGCGGAGCTGGCCGCGGACCGCGCTGGTGATGGTCTTCGATCCGGGCTTGCGCACGCCGCGCATGGTCATGCACAGGTGCTCGCACTCGATCACCACGATCACTCCACGCGGTTCCAGGATCCGGCTGAGCGCATCGGCGACCTGAGTGGTCAGCCGCTCCTGCACCTGCGGGCGCTTGGCGTACAGGTCGACCAGCCGGGCCAGCTTGCTCAGGCCGGTGATCTTGCCGCTGCGGTTGGGGATGTAGCCGACGTGCGCGACCCCGGTGAACGGCACCAGGTGGTGCTCGCAGCAGCTCCACACCTCGATGTCCTTGACCAGCACGAACTCGTCGTGCCCGAGATCGAAGACGGTCGACAGCACGTCCTCCGGCTGCTGCCGCAACCCCCCGAACATCTCCGCGTACGCCCGGGCGACCCGCTCCGGGGTGTCCAGCAGCCCGTCGCGGTCCGGGTCCTCGCCGATGCCGACGAGGATCTCCCGGACCGCCGCGACGACCCGGGGATGGTCGAACGCCCCGATCCGGCCGAGTGGACGAAGCGGATCGACGTCGGCGAGCGGGGACTCAGTGGTTCCTGGACCGACGCGGACCGGCGTGCCGTCCAGCTCGGTCACAACGCGACCTCCCGTGTGTCTTCACGGTCGCGGCGGGGGTCCAAGGGGGTCGTCCCCCTTGCCTCACTCATCGGAAGTCTGGGCCCCGCAACGGCTCGCTGCCGGGCGTGGGCAGCTGCGGCGGCGCCGTCGGCTGACCCGGAGGGAGCGGCACACCACCGGCGGGAACCTCGTCCCCGTGTCCGGGCGGGAGCTGGCCGTTGCCGTGACCGTTGTGGCCGTTGACCGAGGGCGGCGGCGGGGTGACCGGCGGGATCGGTGACGGCACCCGCTTGTCCGAGCCCGTCCAGGCCGGGCGCTTCGGCCACAGCTTGAGCGGCTGGAAGACCGCCGCGACCTCCTCGCGGTTCAGCGTCTCCTTCTCGAACAGCGCCCGGACGAGGTCGTCGAGCACCTCACGGTTGGCGGTGAGGATGTCGAACGCCTCCTGGTGGGCGTTGCTGATCAGCCGGGAGACCTCCTGGTCCACGACCGCGGCGATGTCCTCCGAGTAGTCCCGCTGGTGACCGAAGTCGCGGCCCAGGAACGGCTCGGAGTCCCCGCTGCCCAGCTTGATCGCGCCCAGGCGCTCGGTCATGCCGTACTGGGTGACCATGGCCCGGGCCACGTTGGTGGCCTTCTCGATGTCGTTGCTGGCGCCGGTGGTCGGGTCGTGGAAGACCAGCTCCTCGGCCGCCCGGCCGCCCATCATGTAGGCCAGCTGGTCCAGCAGCTCGGCCCGGGTGTTGGCGTACTTGTCCTGCTCGGGCAGCACCATGGTGTAGCCGAGGGCGCGGCCGCGGGACAGGATCGTCACCTTCTGCACCGGGTCGGTGCCGGGCAGGGCCGCCGCGACCAGGGCGTGGCCGCCTTCGTGGTAGGCGGTGATCAGCTTTTCCTTCTCGTTCATCAGCCGGCTGCGCTTCTGCGGACCGGCGACGACCCGGTCGATCGCCTCGTCGAGGTACTCGTTGGTGATCTGCTTGGCGTTCTGCCGGGCGGTGAGCAGCGCGGCCTCGTTCAGCACGTTGGCCAGGTCGGCGCCGGTGAAGCCGGGCGTACGCCGGGCGACCGTCTCCAGGTCCACGTCGGGCGCCATCGGCTTGCCCTCGGCGTGCACCTGCAGGATCCGGAAGCGGCCCTTGAGGTCGGGGGTGTCGACGGCGATCTGCCGGTCGAAGCGGCCGGGCCTCAGCAGCGCCGGGTCGAGGACGTCGGGCCGGTTCGTCGCGGCGATCAGGATCACGCCACCGCGTACGTCGAAGCCGTCCATCTCCACCAGCAGCTGGTTCAGCGTCTGCTCGCGCTCGTCGTGGCCGCCACCCATGCCCGCACCGCGGTGCCGGCCGACGGCGTCGATCTCGTCGATGAAGACGATCGCCGGGGCGTTCTCCTTGGCCTGCTCGAACAGGTCCCGGACCCGGGAGGCGCCGACGCCGACGAACATCTCGACGAAGTCCGAGCCCGAGATGGAGAAGAACGGGACGCCGGCCTCGCCGGCCACGGCCCGGGCCAGCAGGGTCTTGCCGGTGCCGGGCTGGCCGTAGAGCAGCACGCCCTTGGGAATCTTGGCCCCCACCGCCTGGAACTTGGCCGGCTCGGCCAGGAACTCCTTGATCTCCTGGAGCTCCTCGACCGCCTCATCGGCCCCGGCCACGTCGGAGAAGGTGGTCTTCGGGGTGTCCTTGTTGGCGATCTTGGCCTTGGACTTGCCGAACTGCATCACTCGGCTGCCGCCGCCCTGCACCGAGTTGAGCAGGAAGAAGAACAGCACGCCGATGATGATGAACGGGATCAAGGTGCCGAGCAGCTGACTCAGGAACACGGGCGTCGCGTTGCGGCCCTCCCAGTGGTCCAGGGTCTTGTCGGCCACCCGCTGGTTGAGCCGCGGGATGAGCTCGTCGCTCTGGTTGCCGACCCAGATGGCCTTGTACTTGGTCTGGTTCTCGTCCTTGAGGGTGACCCGGATCTCCTGGTCGCGGTCGATGAGGATGACCTCTTCCAGCGGTTCACTGCCGTTGATGACGGCAACGACCCGGGAGGTGGGCTCCTCCTGGTAGCCGCCGCTGACTCGTTGGGTGAAGTCGATCAGCAGGCCGATCGCGATCAGGGCGAGGAGAATCCACGTGATGGGCGAGCGAAATATTCGCTTGAAGTTCATGGCCTGCCTAGGAGGATGACGGTCTCGTCAGCGCCAAGGCTAGCGTTTACGGCCAACCTGCTGCGGGCGCGACCAACTCACGAGTAGACGTGCGGGCTCAGTGTTCCCACCGAGGTCAGGTTGCGGTAGCGGCCGTTGTAGTCCAAACCGTAGCCGACGACGAACTCGTTGGGGATGTCGAAGCCGACGTATCCGACGTCGACCGCCACCCGCTGGGCCTCCGGCTTACGGAACGCGGCCATCACGTTCAGGCTCGCCGGGCCCCGCGAGCTGAGGTTGCTGAC
>DATHBQ010000285.1:0-4141 GCA_035296105.1 Propionibacteriaceae bacterium
ACCGCTCGGGCCTGCTCCTCACCAGACGGCGTCAGCCGACGGTCGAGGTCGCGGCCACCCGGCCGGGTGTCCTCGGCCTGGGCGTGCCGGAGGAGCAGCACCGTTCGCCGCTTCGCCATTGCCGCAGCCTAAGGTCCTTCGGCCAGCCGCCGCGCCCGCTCCAACAACAGCCGGCTCTCCCGCTCGTTGCTGGTCAGCTCCGCGGCCCGGATAAACTCCGCCCGAGCCTCGGCACGGCGACCCAGCCGAGCCAGCAGGTCGCCCCGGACGCTGGGTAGCAGGTGGTAGTCCCGCAGTGCGGGCAGGTCGACGAGCTGGTCGGCCAGCTGCAGCCCGGCCTCCGGTCCGTACGCCATGCCCAGCGCCACCGCCCGGTTGACCTCGACGACGGCCGACCCGGTCTGCCGGGCCAGGCGGTGGTAAAGGCCGGCGATCTGCACCCAGTCCGTCTCGGCCGTACTGGCTGCGCGGGCGTGGCAGCCGGCGATGGCCGCCTGCAGCGTGTACGGCCCGGGCGCGTCGACCAGCGACTCGGCATGGCTCAGGATGCGCAGTCCCCGGGCCAGGTGACCGGCGTCCCATCGGGTTCGATCCTGATCGGCCAGCAGGACGGGCTCCCCGTCGGGCCCCACCCGGGCGGTCAGCCGCGAGGATTGCAGCTCCATCAACGCGAGCAGGCCGCGTGCCTCCCCGTGCCGCGGCATCAGGGCGACCAGGATCCGGCCGACCCGCAGCGCCTCGGCGCACAGCGACGGTCGGGCCCAGTCCGGACCGGCGGTCGCCGCGTAGCCCTCGTTGAACAACAGGTAGATGACTCCGAGCACGGCGTCCAGCCGTTCGCCGCGTGCCGCGACGGTCGGCTCCTCCAGTGCGGCGCCGGCCTGGGTCAAGGTCCTCTTGGCCCGCACCAGCCGCTGGGCCACCGTCGACTCCGTGGTCAGGTAGGCCCGGGCGATCTCCCGCGTCGTCAGTCCCGCGACGAGCCGTAGGGTGAGGCTGGTCTGCGCCTCGGCGGTCAGGCTCGGGTGGCAGCAGACGAACATCAACCGCAGCACATCGTCCTCGACGTGGTCGAGAGCGGCGAGGATGCTGTCCTCGGTCACCTCGTCGGTCACCTCCTGGGCGACGCTGCGGTACGCGCGGTCGCCGCGCTCCCGGCGCCGGAAGGTATCGACGGCCCGGCGCTTGGCCGTGGTCATCAGCCAGGCCCCGGGGTTGTCCGGGATCCCTGCGGTCGGCCACTGAGCCAGGGCCGCGACCATGGCGTCCTGGGCAAGGTCCTCAGCCAACCCGACGTCGCGGACCATCCGGACCAGTCCGGCGATCAGCCGCGTCGACTCGAGCCGCCAGACGGCCTCGATGGCCTCTGCGGTGGTCCGATCGCTCACGGGAACGATCAGACCACCTCAGGACCTCCGAGCCGTCCGCCGGGTCAACCGGCGATCGGCCCGGGATCGGGATCGTCGATCTGCCGGACCTCGCAGCTGCCCGAGAAGCCGGGCCAGTGGTCGGCGTGGACCTGCATCAGCCGACGGGCGTTCTCGATGGCCTCGGCCTTGGAGCGCACCTCGATCACGGCGTACCCGCCGATCAGCTCCCGGGCCTCGGTGAACGGCCCGTCCACGACCTTGATCGCGCCGTCGGCCAGCGACACGATCGCCCCGGCCTCGCTGGGCCGCAGTCCGCCCAGCTCGACCACCGTGCCGCTGCGCAGGCCTTCCTCGATGTAGGCCCCCATCGCCTCCGACAGCTCCGGGGGTGGCGGCCCGAACGCATTCTCGGTGAACTTCAGCATGGTCATGAACCGCATGACGTACTCCTTCTCTGTGTATATATAGGTCGTAGCGCCGGTCGGTGGTGAACGGCTCTCACTACCGGCGTCGCCCGGGTTCGCCGATTCTCGACATCAAGGTCGACGAAGTTCCTACTCGGCGGGCTCGGCGACCTGGACCAGCCAGCGGTGGGTGCCCCAGGCGTACGCCGACCCCAGGACCGCGCGCTCGCTCCGGCGAGCCAGGTCCGTCAGCGGGTCGACGTCGCTGCGTCCTTTCGGCAGCAGCCGGGACAGGGCCTCGTCCTGGCGGGCGTCGAGCACCGTCCGCAGTCCGGCCGCCTCACCGGCGGTGCGGACCGCGTCCAGGCTCACCGCCGCGGTCAGGTTGATCTCGTTCGACGGCATCGGCGGCACCCGGCGACCGTCCCGGTAGGCGGTGAGTGTGCCCTCGGCCGGCCGGTGGTCCCGTTCGTGACCGTAGTCGACCAGGAGCAGGGCGCCGCCGCGGCGGCGGACCACTGCCGCCAGAGCCGACCAGGCCCGGTCGCGGGTCATACCGATCTCCGCTCGTCGTCCGGTCGGCCACCACCGGTCGGCCCAGTCGAGCGCGGAGTCGGTCAGTCGCGGACCCGGCCGCTCCGTCCCGCCTTCGTCGACCACGATCTCGTGCCAGCCGGCCGGCTCGCGGCGCACCACCGGACAGGGCAGATCGTCCAGCCACTCGGACGCAAAGAGCAGCACCGGCTCGTCCCCGGCCAGTTTCGCGTCAGCCTGCCCGGTCGTCCATCGGGCATAGCGCACGTCCCACAGGTCCTCGGCCCAGGCCACCGTCGACGGCAGCGGATCCGGCCGGGGCCGTAGGTCGATTCCTGCGAGCCGGAGCCGCGGTCGTAGTCCCGCCAGCGTGGTGACCAGCTCACCCCGGCCTGCGCCGACATCGACCACGGCGGAGATCGACAACCGGTCGGTGATGTGGGCCACAGCCTCCGCCAGCAGCGGGCCGGTCGTCGCGGCCGTCCGGAAGTGGTCCTGCGGCCAGTGGTGCCGCCAGAACCCGTCGGCCCCGTACGCGCAGTCGAGCCAGGTGTCGAACCAGCTTCGCGCGGCTGGCGCCGGCAGTGGGTCTTGCGGGAGCATGAGCCTCATGGTGCCGGACGCGGCGTCCGGACTGATTACGGATCAAAGAGAACGGCTCGGAGTGAGCCGCAACGGTTCCCGGGAACGGGGGCGCGGCGCATTCGACTCCGAAGAAGAGAACGGTGGCAATGCGAGCCGGATTGCCAAGTCGTGCTGAGCCGGATACCTTCTGCTCCGGGGTCCCGACCCGGTAAGCCAGAACGCAACCAAGTTGCGGGCTGGCTCTGTCGGTATTTGGCCGGTGTGCGATAAATCGCCATTCGGCAACCATGGAAGATATTGTCTTCCGTTTGCGCGCCTATCCTTTGCCCATTCCGTGTATTGTTCGTGCCGTCAGGTAGTCCACTTATCACTACGAGCACGGAGGTAACAGATGGCGCAGCGAGTGCAGATCATTCTCGAAGACGATTACGACGGGGGAACCGCCGACGAGACGGTCAGCTTCGCACTAGACGGGACCGAGTACGAGATCGATCTCTCGGCAAAGAATGCCGCCAGCCTGCGGGATGCCATCTCGCCCTGGCTGGGGCACGCCCGCAAGACCGGCGGCCGGCGTAGGCGGGGAACGTCGGGCAAGTCGTCGGCGTCGTCCAGCACCAGCGACATACGAGCCTGGGCCCAGGCCCACGGCCACGACGTCAGCAGCCGAGGCCGGGTCTCGGCTGAGGTGCGGGAGGCGTACGAGAAGGCGCACGCCTAACGTTCTCGACACAATTGCTGGGATTCCGCCCTGGGCGAACAACTCGTTCGCCTGGGGCGGATCCGCGTCCCAGGAGATTTTGACCTAGGCGCTCCCCGGAACATTCGGCTCGCTTGGTCGGTTGTAATCGCCGGTACCCCGGTGGTGGCTCTGCGCGACGCCGCGAGTGCCTCCTGGTGGCAGGTGCTCCACGCCGGGCACCCCGCCACACCCGGTCTCGACCCCGAGGTCGGCGCGAGCCAGGCGACTACAGTGAGAACCGCGGCGCCGCCTCGGGCCTGATGCCCGAGGGCCGCATCGCGAGCGAGGAGCACAGCATGTTTGAAAGGTTCACCGACCGGGCGCGCCGCGTCGTAGTTTTGGCGCAAGAAGAGGCGCGGATGTTGAACCATAACTACATTGGCACAGAACACATCCTCCTTGGCCTGATCCACGAGGGTGAGGGGGTCGCGGCGAAGGCGCTGGAGTCTCTCGGCATTTCCCTCGAGGCGGTTCGCCAGAAGGTCGAGGAAATCATCGGGCACGGCCAG
>DATHBQ010000286.1:0-7857 GCA_035296105.1 Propionibacteriaceae bacterium
GAGATCCCCGTAGACCCGGCGGGTGTAGTGGACCCCGAGGAAGGGGTAGCGCGGATCCGGGACGGGATAGACCATGCCGCGGACCAGGTCACGCTTTCCGGCGTTCACCCGCATGTACTCCCCGCGGAATGGCACGATCCGCGGACCGTCCTCACCGTCGACCAGCCGCGACATCCGGTCGGACTGCAGTCCGGCGCAGACCACGAGGTGGTCGACGCGATGGGTCTGCTGCGGCGTGACCACCTCGGTGCCCCCGGCCCGCCGCGTGATCCCGGTGACCGGGGTGGACAGGTGGATCTGCCCACCGGCGGCCTCGATGTCGGCGGCGTACGCGCGGGCGATGGCGACGTAGTCGGTGATCGCGGTCACCGGCGAGTGCAGTGCGGCCAGACCCCGGGCGTGCGGCTCGATCTCGGCGATGCCGGAGCCGTCGACCCGGCACAGGCCCGGCACGCCGTTCTGCCGCGCCGTGGCCTCCAGCTTGTCGAACCGGTCCATCTCGTCGGCGTCCACGGCGACGACGAGCTTGCCGCACTCGTTGTAGGGCAGCTTGCGCTCCGCGCAGTACTCCTGGATCAGCGAGCGACCCAGGGTGCACAGCTCGGCCTTGAGGCTGCCTGGCTTGTAGTAGATGCCGGCATGGACCACCCCCGAGTTGTTGCCGGTCTGGTGCCGGCCGATGTGGTCCTCCTTCTCGAACACCACAACGCTGGCCGAAGGATGACGGAGCGCCAGCTCGCGTCCGATGGCCAGGCCGACGATGCCCCCGCCGACAATTCCGAGAGTCCGGTCTGTCACCCGCTCAGTTTCCGGGAATTCCGGCGGGGCTGCAGGCCGTTTCACGGGTCCGTCGGCGACGAATCAATAACACTCACGGGTCGGCCGTCGACGGTCGAAGGTCCGGCTGCCCGGCTGATCCGGCAGCAGAGCGCGCGCCGTCGTCGACCCCGGCTCTTGTCTTTAGCAATGCTAAATATATTGTTGACGGGTGCCCACCCAGACCCGTCCCGTTGACGCGACCCTGGAGCTGGCCGACGCCCTACGACCCGCCGTCCTCCGGCTGGCGCGCCGGCTCCGCCAGACCCGTGAAGAGTCGGTGGAGCTGACCGCCAGCCAGTACTCCGTCCTGGCCGCCCTGAGCATCCGGGGCCGGTTGAGCATGGGTGAGCTGGCCGCCGAGGAGCGGGTCCGACCGCCGACGGTCACCCGGGTGGTCAACGCGTTGGTCGAGCGCAACCTGGTTCGGCGTACGTCCGCTCCGCACGACGGCCGACAGAGCCTGGTCGAGCTGACCGACGCCGGGCACGCCCTGCTGCTGGCCAACCAACGACTGCGGGCCGAGTGGCTGGCCGACCGGCTGGCCGACCTCGATGCGACCGAGCTCGACGCGCTGCGCACCGCCATCCCGCTGCTGAGCCGGGTAGCCGCCGGGTGAGCGTAGACAGCTCCCGTCCCGAGACCGCCGAGGCGCCGCCACCCTCCGGCACGTTCGCCGCCCTCGCACTGCCTAACTACCGGATCTTCACCGTCGGCGCCCTGGTCTCCAACGTCGGGACCTGGATGCAGCGCGTCGCCCAGGACTGGTTGGTGCTGGACCTGTCCGGCGGATCCGGCGTGGCGGTCGGCATCACCACCGCCCTCCAGTTCGTCGGCATGCTGGCCCTGTCCACGTACGCGGGGGTCATCGCCGACCGGTTCGACCGGCGCCGGATCCTGCTCATCACCCAGACCTGGCTGGCCCTGTGTGCCGCCACCCTGGGCCTGCTGGCCATCACCGGCCGGGCCGAGACCTGGCACGTGTACCTGCTGGCCTTCTTGTTCGGCCTGGGCACCGCCTTCGACAACCCGGCGCGGCAGGCGTTCGTGTCCGAGCTGGTCGGGCAGGAGCGGCTGCCCAACGCCATCGGACTCAACTCGGCCAGCTTCCACGCCGCCCGCATCGTCGGACCGGCGGTGGCCGGCTTCATGATCGCCGGGTTCGGTACCGGCTGGGCCATCCTGTCCAACGCGGTGACCTATCTGGCGTTCCTCCTCGCCCTCCGCCTGCTCGACCCGTGGCAGCTGCAGACCGAGCCGCGAACCGAGCGGAGCCGGGGCCAGATCCGCGAGGGCCTGACCTACGTCGTCAAGCACCGCCAGATCCTGCTGGCCATGGGGGTGGCGCTGTCCGTCGGCACGTTCGGCATGAACTTCCAGCTCACCTCGGCCCTGATGGCCCAGCAGGAGTTCGGGCTCGGCGCCGAGCAGTACGGCTTGCTCGGCACCTTCGTCGCCGTCGGGTCGCTGACCGGGGCCCTGCTCGCAGCCCGGCGGACCAAGGCGCCGAGCGGGCGGTTCTTGGTCGGTGCCGCCCTGGCCTTCGGTGCCGTCGAGGTGGTGGCCGGGCTGATGCCGACGTACGCGACGTTCGCCGCGGTGCTGCCGGTCATGGGCCTGGCCTGTCTGCTCACCCTGACTGCGGCCAACGCGTCGGTGCAGCTGCGGGTGGATCCCGCTCTGCGCGGGCGGGTCATGGCGCTGTACGCCACCGTGCTGATGGGTGGTACGCCGATCGGCGCCCCGCTCATCGGCTGGGTCGGGCAGGCCTTCGGGCCGCGGTGGACTTTGATCGGCGGCGGTGGCCTGACCATGCTCGGCGTGGCCCTGACCGCCCTGCTGGTCGCCCGGGCCGTGGAGCGCCGAACCCTGTGAGCCGAGGCCCTCGGTCGCTCTACCCTGGCCCCATGCGCAAAGTTGCCGCCACGTTGCTGGTGAGCCTGGCCGCCCTCTTCGGGCTGGTCGCCTGCTCGGAGGGGGTCAGTGCCGAGGACGCGTACAAGATCGGCTGCCCGGCCGTGGACTCCGCGGTGGGTGGCGGCTCCCTGGTCAACAAGGCCACCGTCGCGGGGCTGAAGGAGCTCAGCCGGTCCGGGGCGCTGGACGCCGAACCGCAGCGTTGGCTGGAGGCGGTCATCTCGCTGCTGGAGTCCGATGATCCGAGCCAGGTGTCGACCGAAGCGAAGCAGCTGATCATCCAAGGCTGCGCGGACAACGGGTACCCGTTGCGGAACCTCAAGTAAGGCTGCTGTTCGCGGCGGAGGGATCAGGTGGGCACCGCCGAACGTGCCCAGAGAATCTGCGGTCAGGACCGGTTCCACCGGGTCAGGTCTCAAGCATCTTAGGTTCGGCGACGCCCACCTGACCCCACCGCCGCTTTGGCTGTCTTCGGTTCCGCGGGGCATCCGGCGGTCGCGCAGCCGCGGCTGATGCGGGGAAGGCCCGCCGGTGCTCTGCTGACGGGCTCGGCTGGTTGCCGGTCGGATCCGGGTGGTGGCGCCGCAACCCCACCCTCTCCCACTGCCCTTTGCTCGGGTACGACCTTGCCGGTTCTGGCCTCGTCTCTCACACTCGGCTTGCCGCCCTTTGCTCCCTCTCCGCGCTAGCTGCAGGGGGCGCGGAGAAGGAGTGAGGGGCGGGAAGTGGGGTCTGCTAGCGTCGGAGGACCAACGGTCCGAGGAGGTGAGGGCGATCCCCGCAGCATCCGGCAGGACGCTCGTCTGCCCCGGGTCGGTGTTCGTCTGATTCGGTCGACGGGGGCGTCCACGTGACCCCCGAAGGACCGATCATGCCTCTCTCCCTCTCCTCATCCTCCTCCGTCGTCGACGGCGTACGCGAGCGTCCGTTCCGGGTCGGCGATGTCCCCGGCCTGCTCTGGGACGCGGAGGCCGGACAAGCGCCCGGCCCGCTGATCCTGCTCGCCCACGGCGGGGGACAGCACAAGGCCGCACCGGGAGTTGTCGCTCGGGCCCGCCGGTTCGTGACCGACCTCGGGGCGACCGCGGTGGCGATCGACGCCCCGGGCCACGGGGACCGGCCGGAGGACCCGGAGCTGGCGGCCCAGGCGGCCGAGCTGCGGGTCCGGATGGCGGCCGGCGAGACGGTGACCAGCCTCCTCACTGCGACCAACCGACGTGGCGAGGTGGCGGCGGGCGAGTGGCGGGCGGTGCTCGACGCGCTGGCTGGATCGGGGCTTGGAATCGGCCCGGTCGGCTTCTGGGGTGTGTCGATGGGCTGCGCCACCGGCATCCCGCTGATCGCTGCCGAGCCCCGGATCACCGCCGCCGTCCTCGGGCTGGCCGGCGCCGACGGCCTGGCCCCGCTGGCCGCTCGGATCACCGTGCCGGTCGAGTTCGCGGCCCAATGGGACGACGAGTTCATCCCGCGGGACTCGGCGCTGGCGCTGTTCGACGCCTTCGGGTCGACCGAGAAGACGCTGCACGCCAACCGCGGTGGCCACCTCGGGCTGCCCCGCTTCGAGATCGACAGCGCCGTGCGCTTCTTCGCCCGGCACCTGTAGTGAGCCGACCGCGCCGGGCGCCTCGGCCGGCTACCCGCGCGGCCCCTGCTCGACCAGGGCGTCGAGGTCGGAGAGGCGGTCGAGGCCGCGGATGACGTTGAACATCCGGTGGTTCTGGGCGAACTTCTCGCGGTGCCGGTTGAGGAAGAGCCAGTAGCCGGCGGTGAAGGGGCAGGCGTTCTCGCCGACGCGGACCTTTGGGTCGTAGACGCAGGGTCCGCAGTAGTCGCTCATCTTGTTGATGTAGTTGCCGCCCGCCGCATACGGCTTGGTTGCCAGCTCGCCGCCGTCGGCGTGCTGCGACATGCCGACCACGTTGGGCACCATCACCCAGTCGTAGCCGTCGACGAACGAGCGGTGGAACCAGTCGGTCAGGTCGGCCGGGTCGAAGCCGCGCTGCAGGGCGTAGTTGCCGAGCACCATCAGTCTCGGGATGTGGTGGGCCCAGCCATGGTCGCGCACCGAGCTGAGGACGCTGCGCAGGCAGTGCGCCTGGGTGCCCTCCGGGTCCAGCTGGTCGAACCAGCGTGGCAGCTTCGTCCGGGCCTGCAGCTCGTTGCGGAAGCGGTACTCGTCGCCGAAGTACCAGTACAGGTTCCAGATGTAGTCCCGCCAGCCGATGATCTGGCGGACGAACCCCTCCACGGCGGCGATCGACGCGTGACCCTCGGCGTACGCGTCCTCGGCCGCCCGAACGATCTCGATCGGATCCAGCAGGCCGAGGTTGAGCGGCGCCGAGATCAGCGAGTGGGACATCCACCGGTCCCCGCTCAGCATGGCGTCCTCCCAGCGGCCGAAGGTCGGCAGCCGGTGCTCGATGAAGTGCGTCAGGGCGGTGAGCGCCTCCTCCCGGGTGGCGGCGAAGCGCCGGGGCCCGTCGTCGCCCACGAACTCCACCCCATCGGCGGCCCACGCGTCCAGGTCCGCCCGCACCTGCGCGTCGATCTCGTCCTCCTCGGGCCACCAGGGGTCGGGTACGCCGAGCGTGTCGCCCCGCTTGGGCGGCGGTTCCCGGTTGTCGGCGTCGTAGTTCCACTGGCCGGTGGCCGGCTCGCCGCGGGCCATCAGCACGTCGAGCCGCTCGCGAGCGTTGCGGTAGAAGTCCTCCATCAGCAGCCGCCGGCGGTCCCGGCCCTCGGCCCACTGGGCGAACTCGGCTCGGGAGGTGGCGTGGCCGCGGGCGGGCAGCCGCTCCAGGTCGAGGGTCTCCGCCATCCGGTCGACGAAGTGCAGCGCCATCCAGGACGTCGGCTGCACCACGTCCAACGGCTCGTCGTAGGTCCGCAGGACCTCGCCGTAGGTGTCGGCCCGGCGGTAGTCGCACTGGCTCTCGCCCAGCTCGACGGCCCGGTGCCGCATCGCCGACAGGATCAGGTGGGCCTTCTGGCGGTGGAACCGGCGCCGCCGGAAGACCCGCTGCGACTCGATCAGCAGCACCTTCTGCCGCGGACCGTCCAGGAAGTACGGGCCCAGCTGGTCACCGAACAGCCAACGACGACGCATGGCCCCTGCTTACCCGCTCAGCGGGAGAACAGGCTGCCGGAGACCGTGGTGACGAAGTTCTTCATCGAGTCGGGAAGGTCCCGCAGGTGCCAGTTCGGCGGTCCGGCGTACCAGGGCAGGTCGTCCGGGTCGGCGTCCGCGTCCGTGTCGGCGGCCACGATCGCGTCCAGCCAACGATCGGTACCGCCCAGCACGATCGCGTACGGCAGCACCTGCGAGATCTCCCGCAGCTCGGCGCCGGGCGGCATCTGGTCGGTCGGGTGGCTCAGCAGCTCCGAGCGCAGCGCACCGAGGCCACCGAGCAGGGCCGCACCCTTGGCGGTCCGGGAAGGCAGCTCCTGGGCGACGAAGATCAGACCGAGAGCCAGGATCACCAGGGCCAGCCCGACCAGACCGAAGGTGGTGAACGCGGCCAGGATCACGGTGACGGCCACGGCGGCGATCAGCGCGCCGAGCGCCAATTGGGTGAACCGGCTGCGGGTGGCGTCCGGCCGGCGTTCGAACCAGCCGTTGCTGACCACCTCGTCGTAGAGGGCGTTCTGGACGTTGCCGATCGACTCGTGTACCCGGCTCGGCAGCTCCGACACCCGAACGCTCGATCCCGGCGCAGCGATCCCGTCCAGCAGCTGGTTCTCGAACGGCCGCAGCCCGTCGAGGCCCCCGGCGGTCCGGGTCAGCTCCCAGTCGGTCCGGGCGAACTCGCCCGTCCGTGGCAGCTCGGTGATCTTGAGGTGCCCGCGTACGGCCAGGTCGACCACGGTGGCGGTGACGTCGATCGGGTCGACCCGCTCGTCGGCGACGGTGCCGACGTGTCCGGGCCGAACGTCGCCGACCACCCGGAACTCGCTCTGCCCGGCGCCGGTCGGGACGAACTCGCCCACCCGGCTGATCTCCCCGCCCGCCTTGGCATCGGTCCCGGTCCGCCGGTGCAGCAGGTACAGACCGACCGCCCCCAGGGCCAGCAGGCCGAGGGCCAGTGCGAGGGGCAGCGGCCGGGCCGAGAACGCCCGCGCGATGGTCCACCGGAGGGCGACCTCCTCGTTGGCGGTCACCGTGCCCGGCGGGAAGCCGATGTCCACGGCCACGACCTCGCCCTCGCCGCGCGGTCCGTCGCGGAAGGTGGGCACCTGCGCCGCCTCGGTGCCGGCGGCGGCGAACGTGCACGGCGTGGTGGAGTTCGGGCTGCCGGCGGTGCACTTGATGTAGCTGAACTGCCCCGGGATCTGCACCGTCGCGGTGAACTCGGCGACCTGGGCGCTCAGGCCCTGCAGCAGCCGCACCCGCAAGGCGGTCCCGTCCGGGATGTTGATGACCGCTCCGCTCACCGTGTAGCTCATCACCACCTCGGTGGCGCCGTTGGTGGGCACGGTGACGGTGGTGAACCGGCCGTCCTCGGTGACGTTGGGGCTGACCGGGGACCCGCCCGCCGTCGCGCTCACGTCGTTGATGTCCTGTACGTACTGCCGGTCGCCGACCAGGTCCTCGCGGGTCTCGAACCGCTGCGTAACCTCGTCCGGCACGTCCCCGGTGAAGGTGATGGTCTGGTTGACCGCGAGGCGGCCGGTGGCGTCCAGGCTGGCCTCGACGGCGAAGGTGGAGGCGGTTCCCTCCGCGGCTGCGGGCAGGGCGAGGGGACCTGCGAGCAGCCCGAGCCCGAGGACGACCGAGACCAGCAGGGTCCGGAGCCGCCCGGACATCGGGGGGGAGTTGGCGAGCACGAGGTACAGCGTGCCATTCCCACCGACGCGGAACGGGCAGGACCCGAAAATGATCGTCGGCCCTTGGCTCGGCCCGGACGCATGGCAAGGTTGCCGTGTGACGCAGCCGCTCTGGACCGGATCGGCCCCACCGGGAGCACCACCCGGCGCACCGGCGTACCGGGTCCCCACCTCGGCTGCGCCCGGCTACGGCAACCCCGGCTTCGGCTCCCAACCGTTCGGCGGCGGACTGCCCGCCTACGGGCCGCCGGCCCCCCTGCCCCGCCCACGCACCCGGCGCCCAGGGCGCGCGCTGCTGGT
>DATHBQ010000287.1:0-1597 GCA_035296105.1 Propionibacteriaceae bacterium
CGCGGAGAGGTGACGCTGGTGGTGGCCGGCGCGCCCCCGGTGGCCGCCGACATGGCGGAGGCCGTGCGCGCCGTGCATGAGCTGACCGCATCGGGGACCCGGCTGCGGCCGGCCGTCGCCGAGGTCGCGCTCCGCCTCGGCATCGCCAAGAACCGGCTCTACGAGCAGGTGCTCCGCGATCAGGGTGAATGAGCAAGGGGGACGACCCCCCTTGAACCCCCCGCGGCGCGCCACCGACACACGGCGCGCGCGCCGACCGACGAATGACAGAGTGACCCACGTGGATCTGCCCGAGCGCCCCGAGCCGCTGCCCGGGCCGGTCGTCGACACCCACTGCCACCTGGACATGACCGAGCGGTACTCGGGCCTGGGGACCGGCGTCGCGCTGAGGTGGGCGGCCGAGGTCGGAGTGGGCCGGGTGGTGCAGATCGGCTGTGACGTGGCCGGCTCCCGCTGGGCGGTGGCGGCGGCCGAGCGCTGGCCGAACGTGGTGGCCGGAGTGGCCATCCACCCCAACGACGCCGCCCGGCTCGAGACCGGGCTGGGCGAGGCGCTCGGCGTGGTCGAGGAGTTGGCCGGGCATCCGCGGGTCCGGGCCGTGGGGGAGACCGGGCTGGACCACTACCGCACCCGGGAGCCCGCCGGGCGCCTCCGGCAACGGGAGGCGTTCGCCGTGCACATCGCGCTGGCCGCGGCGTACGGCAAGACGCTGGTCATCCACGACCGGGACGCCCACGCCGACGTGCTGGACGTGCTGGACGCCGAGGGGGTGCCGGACCGGGTGGTGATGCACTGCTTCTCCGGGGACGTGGACTTCGCGCGGGCCTGTCTGGACCGCGGCGCCTACCTGTCCTTCGCCGGGCCGGTCACGTTCAAGCCGAACGCGGCCCTCCGGGTGGCGCTGGCGGCGACCCCGCTGGACCGGGTCCTGGTCGAGACGGATGCCCCCTACCTGACGCCGATGCCGTTCCGCGGCCGGCCCAACGCCTCCTACCTGATCCCGCACACGGCGCGGTCCATGGCTGACACCTTGGGGGTCGACCTGGAGACCCTCTGCCAGGCCCTCACCGACAACGCCATCGCGGCCTTCGGCGGGGAGTGGTAGATGGAGCTCGCCGAGGTGCTCCGCCGGCGCCGGATGGTGCGCGCCTACGCACCGGACCGAGCGGTGCCGGCTGACCTGGTGGACCGGGTCTGTGCCGCTGCGCTGCAGGTTCCGTCGGCCGGGTTCACCCAGGCGGTCTCGCTGCTGGTCCTGACCAGCGCCGAGCAGCGTAGGACCTACTGGGACGTGACGGCCGGAGCCATGGACGCTGATCCTGTCGAAACGCCCTCCGGCAGGCTGAGGGGGCGAACCCGCTGGCTGGCCGGGATGCGGACCGCCCCGGTGCTGGTGCTGCTGTGGACAAGCCAGGTCGCGTACCTGGACCGCTACGCCGAGCCGGACAAGGGCTGGACCGATCGCGATCCGGAACGGTGGTCAGCGCCCTACTGGTTCGTCGACGGTGGGATGGCCGCGCTGGCCATGCTGCTGGCCGCCACCGATACCGGCCTGGGCGCCTGTTTCTTCGGCGTCCCCGCGGCCCGGATCGGTGCG
>DATHBQ010000288.1:0-6902 GCA_035296105.1 Propionibacteriaceae bacterium
AGGAGCGGGCCCGAGAGGCCGCCAACACGAACACCCCGCCGCCGCCGTCCGCACTGACCTCCGCGCCGCCGGCCGATGCGCCGCCCGAGGTCGCCGAGCTGGCGGGCGCCCGGTCGGGGGCACTGGCCCCGCTGGACGTGAACAACCCGCCGCCCCTTCCGGTCTCGACGCCGCCCGCGGACCGAGGCGATGGCTGAGACGACCACCCAGCCCGATCGAGAGTCCACCGACGATTCGGACCAAGCCGCCCGGCGGGCCGCTCCGGAGTCGGGTCCCGCCGCCAGACTGATCTCGGCCAGCGCCGTGATGGCGGCCGGCACCGCGCTGTCGCGGGTGATGGGCTTTTTCCGGCTGATGCTGCTGGTGTTCCTGTTCGGCAACGCCACCCGGCAGGCCGACATGTTCACCATCGCCAACACCGTGCCCAACAGCATGTACATCCTGCTGGCCGGCGGCGTGCTCAACACCGTCCTGGTGCCCCAGATCGTCCGGGCCATCAAAGGCGACCCCGACGGCGGCGAGGCGTACACCAACCGGATCATGACCGCCGGGCTGGTGGTCCTGGCCGCGATCACCGCCCTGCTCACCGCCCTGGTGCCGGTGATCATCTGGCTCTACTCGGCGGAGGGGTGGAAGTCGCCGGAGCTGTCGGCGCAGTACTCCTCGATGCTCCTGCTGGCCTACTACACGATGCCCCAGGTCTTCTTCTACGGGGTGCACGTGCTGGCCGGGCAGGTGCTGAACGCCCGCGACCGGTTCGGCCCGATGATGTGGGCGCCGATCGCCAACAACGTTGTCTCGATCGCGGTGCTGCTGGTGTTCTGGGCGGTCTTCGCCCGCACCGACACCAGCGCCGCGTTCAGCAACAACCAGGTGCTGCTGCTCGGCCTCGGCTCGACCCTCGGGATCGCCGTCCAGGCCGGGGTGCTGATCCCGTTCCTGCGCGCGGCCGGCTACCGGTACCGACCCCGCTGGGACTTCCGGCACACCGGCCTGGGCAAGACCTTCCGGCTGGCCAAGTGGACCCTGGGCTTCGTCCTGGTCAACCAGGCCGCCCTGGTCGTCGTCTCCAAGCTGGCCACCGGGGCCACCGTCGGCGGGCAGGGCGGCGGTCTCACGTCCTACGCCAACGCGCACGCCGTCTGGATCCTGCCACACTCGCTGATCACCGTGTCGCTGGCCACGGCGATGCTGCCCGCCGCGTCCCGGCTGGCCGCCGCCGGGGACCGGGCCGGTGTGGCCGACGAGACCATGCGGGCAATCCGGTTGGCGGTCACCGCGCTGATGCCCGCGGCCGTCGCCTTCTGCGTGCTCGGGATCCCGCTCGCCCACCTGCTCTTCGGCTTCGGCGCCGGCGCCGAGGACGCGTCGTTCGTGGGCACGGCGCTGATGGCCATGGCCGTCGGACTGGTGCCGTTCACCATCCAGTACGTCTGCCTGCGCGCCTTCTACGCGCTGGAAGACACTCGGACCACGTTCTTCCTGCAGGTGCTGATCGCCGGGGCCAACGTGGGGCTGGCCCTGCTCGCCGTGCTGCTGCTCGACCGGCCCGCGCTGGTCGCCACCGGGCTGGCGGCGGCGTACTCGGTGGCCTACCTGATCGGGGTGCAGGTCTCCTTCCGGGTGCTTCGCCGCCAGCTGCCCGACCTGAGCGGCGAGGTGCTGGTCCGGCACTGCGTACGCCTGCTGCTCGCCGTCGCCCCGGCGGCGGCCGTGGCCTGGCTGATCTGCTGGGCCATCACCGCCCGCTGGACCTCACAGCTCGCGCTGGCCCTGGCCCTGGCGCTGGCCGGTCTGGTCGCGGTCACGCTGTTCCTGGTCACCGCCCGGCTGCTCAAGATCACCGAGGTGACCCAGATCGTCGGCGTGCTGCTGCGCCGCGGAAACCGGGAGCGGAGGATGCGTCCTGGGCCTGACGCAGGGCGCGTTCCGACGGGCTCAGCTCACAACCCTGACGACCCCGGCGATTCGGACACCGGAATCCCCGCCGCGCGTGGCAGCATCGATCCAGCAGAACCAACTGAACCCAGTGCGCATCCGGCGCAACGCGAACCCGCCCTTCCCCTTAGCGAGAACGCAACCACCTTGCCCCAGGCTGTGATCGACCCGCATGCCGACGCGCCCAAAGCGGCGTCGCTGCCTGCGGGCACCGTTCTGGCCTCTCGCTACCGGCTCGAGGAGCTGCTCGCCGAGACCCGGCCCACCGTCACCTGGCGGGCCTTCGACCAGGTGCTGTCCCGTTCGGTGCTGGTGCACCTGCTCAGCCCCGAGGACCCGAACGCCGACGACCTGCTCGCCGCCGCCCGCCGCGCCTCGGTGGCCACCGACTCCCGCTACCTCCGGGTGCTGGACGCGGTGCACTCCGCCGATCCCGAGCTGGGCTCCTACATCGTCTGCGAGTACGCCACCGGCCAGTCGCTGGAGCTGGTGCTCAGCCAGGGCCCGCTGTCGGCGCTGGAGGCCGCCTGGGTGGTCCGCGAGATCGCCGACGCCCTGGCCGGGGTGCACAGCCTGGGACTGTTCCACCAGCGGATCAGCCCGGACACGGTGATCATCACCCCGAACGGCAACGTCAAGATCGTCGGACTGCTGATCGAGTCCGCGCTGCGGCCGTCCCCCGGGTCGGTGGTGCACGGCGCCGACACCCCGGAGCTGGTCGACGTCACCGACCTGGGCCGGCTGCTGTACGCCTGCCTGGTGGCCCGCTGGCCGGGCGGTCCCGCGTACGGCCTGCCCGACGCCCCGGTGATGGGCCGGCGTTGGGCCACGCCCCGGCAGGTCCGGGCCGGGGTCTCGCCGGCCCTCGACTCGGTCTGCGACCAGGTGCTCGGCGACCCGCCGCGGCACCGGGCGGGCGCGATCACCACCGCCCACGACCTCGTCGGCGCGCTGACCAAGGTGCTCGGTCCGGCCGACGCGTCGAGCGACCTGGAGCGGCGGCTGCGCCAACCGGTCCCAGTGGTCGGAGCCACCCGAACACCGGTCGACGCTCGAACCGGGGCGCCGCCGGTGTCGGCCCTGCTCAGCTCACCGGAGCCCACCGTCCCACCCCGGCCGGCTGGCGCCACCGCCCGATCCGAGCGCCAGCCGCCGCGCCGCTGGATCGGCGCGCTGATCCTGCTGGCCCTGCTGCTGGTCACCGGGGCGATCGTGTCGGCCCTGGTGCTGGACCAGCGGCTGGCCGCGACGCCGCGCCAGGGTCCGTCGACCGGCGGGCCCGGGTCGTCGGCGCCAGCGGCCGCCGGGCCGATCGCCATCACCGGAGCCCGGGAGTTCGACCCGCAAGGGGAGGACAAGTCGGAGAATCCGGACGAGGTGGCGTTCGCGTACGACAAGGACCTGAAGACGCGCTGGCGGACCGTCCAGTACCTACGCAACCCGAAGCTCGGCGGCATCAAGCGGGGCGTCGGGCTGATCTTCGACCTGGGCTCGCCCCAGCCGGTGCAGGAGGTGGCGCTCACCCTGAGCGGGACCGGCACCAACGTCGAGCTGCGGGTGCCGGCCGAGGATCCGGCCGGCGCCACCACGCCGCCGATGGCCAGCGACCGCGACTGGCGCAGCGTGGCCAAGCAGTCGCAGGCGGGCGGTACGACGACGCTCAGCGCGGGCGAGCCGGTGACGACACGCTATGTTCTGGTCTACCTGACCTCGCTGCCGAAAGAAGGTGAGGGCTACCGGGGCGGAATCATCGAGGCCGAGGTGCGTTCGTGACTCAGGGTGTTCACCCGCACTCGTCCCCTTCGCCGCCCGCCCCGACCGATGCCGAGCTGCTGCAGGCCCCCGTCGACGGCGATCCCGAGGCATTCGCCACGCTGGTCCGCCGGCACCAGGACCGGATGTGGGCGATCGCGCTGCAGGTGATGCGCAACCCGGACGACGCGGCCGACGCGCTGCAGGACGCCTACATCGCCGCCTTCCGCCGGGCCGGCAGCTTCCGGGGCGACGCGGCGGTCACCACCTGGCTGCACCGGGTGGTGGTCAACGCCTGCCTGGATCGGCTGCGCAGCCTCAAGGCGCGGGTGGCGGAAGCCCTGCCCGAGAACCTGGACCGGTCGTCGCGGCTGGGCGTCGACGAGCCGGTCGACCCGATGGAGGCCGCCGAGCAGCGGGACCAGGTGATGGCGGCGCTGGACCGGCTCAACGCCGACCAGCGCGCGGCACTGGTATTGGTGGACATGCAGGGGTACTCGGTCGAGGAGGCGGCGATCATCCTGCGCTGTGCCCCGGGGACGGTGAAGAGCCGCTGCGCCCGCGGCCGGGCCCGGCTCGCGCCCCTGCTGGCTCCTCTCAGCGAAGGGGGCGACCCCCTTGAACCCCCGCCGCGCGCGCAACAACACACGAGAGCGCGCGAATCAACAGGCAAGGGGGACGACCCCCTTGAACCCCCGCCGCGCGCACAACAACACACGGGAGCGCGCGAAGAGGCGGAGAGGCGGACCTGAGTGGCCCATCCCCTCGAGCTGTCCTACAACTGGCGCACGCCGGCCTTCTTCGCCACGGTCGGAGCGTTCATCTGCGTCGGGGTGGTGGTCCGCGGCCGGGTGGAGGGCTGGCCGGGAGCCGCCGCGCTGGTTGTCGTGCTGTGGGCACTGTTCATCGGCGTGCTCTACCTGCGGACCCGGGCGTACCTGATGGTCGACGGTGACCGGCTGACCGTACGTCGATACCGGGGCTTCACCACCGTCCGCGGCGAGGACGTGCTGGCGGTGCGGGAGTACCCGACGCCGAACGGGCCGTCGTACCGGCTGACCGTACGAACTCCGGGGGGCCGAACCCGGCGGCTGGTGGCGCCGGTGGCGTTGCTCCGAGACGGGAGGACGACCCTGTTCGCATGGATACTGGCCGAGGCGCCGCACGCCGAGCTGGACGCCCGCTCCCGGCGGACCGTCGAAGCGTTGCAGAGCAAGGGACAGTTGCCATGAACCGGATCGCCCGGTGGTCGGGATGACCGACCCCTTGCCCGGCAAGGGGGGCGACCCCCTTGGACCCCCGCCGCCCGCACAACAACACACGGGAGCGCGTGATCCCGGATCGCCGGACACCGTTCACCCGCTGCTGCCCGAGCTGGCGGAGTGGGACGAGGGGCTGCTCGACCAGACCCGGGCCGCGAGTCTGGAGGGCCACGTCGCCGGCTGCCCGCAATGTGCGGGAGCGGTGACCGACCTGCGCGAGGTGACGCGCCGGCTGGCCGGCGTGCCCGCCCCGTCGATGCCGGCCGCCGTGGCCGCCCGGCTGGATTCCGTGGTGGCCAGCGAGGTCAGCCGGCGGGAGCGTCGGCAGACCCCGCGGGTGGCGGCGACGGCCGAGGAGGACGTCGTGGGCCACGTCGGGTGGACCCGGCCGACGCTCGGCCGGTTCGGCGAGGACCTGCCGCGACGGTCACTGGGTCGGCGGCTGCTGCCGGCGTTGGCCGCCGCGGTGGCGGCGTCCGTGGTCGGCTTCGGGGCGTACGTCCTCTCGGCGAGTGCCGGCCTGAACGAGCCGCCCCTGGTGGCCGCGGTCAGCAGTCGGAGCCTGGGCCCGCAGGCCGGGGCGCTGGAGCGGAGCAGGGACCTGGACCCGCACCGGTTCTCGCGGGCATGGCAGTGCGCCCGCCAGGCGACCAACGGCCGGATCGCGGCTCTGGCCAACTCCACCGTGGACGGGACGCCGGCGCTGCTGGTCTACACCCGCTCCGGCGCGACCACCATGGTGACGGTCGTGACCGGCTGCGAGAGCGGCCGGCCGACCCCGAAGCAGACGGCCATCGTCTCCCGCCGGTAGGGCGCCTCCGGCGCCGGAATACGGGGGCCTGCGGGACCGTTAGCGCGGAGGTAGGGTACGCGACAGCAGCGGCCCTGCATCGGCACCGAAAGGACCCATGAGCACCGAGACCGTACGCGACGTCATCATCGTGGGCAGCGGACCGGCTGGTTACACCGCGGCCATCTACGCCGCCCGGGCGGACCTGAAGCCCCTGCTGTTCGAGGGCTCGGTGACCGCCGGCGGCGCGCTGATGAACACCACCGACGTCGAGAACTACCCCGGCTTCCCCGACGGCATCCAGGGCCCCGACCTGATGGACGCGATGCGGGCGCAGGCGGAGCGGTTCGGCGCCGAGATCGTCACCGAGGACATCACGGCGATGGACCTCACCGGACCGGTCAAGACGGTCACCGACGGCTACGGCAACACCTTCAGCGCCCGGTCGGTCATCCTGGCCATGGGCTCCAAGTACCGCAACCTCGGGTTGCCGGACGAGGACCGGCTCTCCGGCCACGGCGTCTCCTGGTGTGCGACCTGTGACGGCTTCTTCTTCCGCGACAAGGACATCGCGGTGGTCGGCGGCGGTGACTCCGCCATGGAGGAGGCGACCTTTCTCAGCCGGTTCGCGAGGACGGTGACCATCGTGCACCGCCGCGACTCGCTGCGGGCCAGCAAGATCATGGCCGCCCGGGCCGAGAAGGACCCCAAGATCCGCTTCGCCTGGAATTCCGCGGTCACCGCCATCCACGGCGATGCCTCGGTCACCGGTATCACGCTGACCGACACGGTCACCGGTGAGACGCGGGAGCTGCCGATCGCCGGACTGTTCATCGCCATCGGGCACGACCCACGCTCGGAGCTGGTCCATGGTCAGGTGCACCTGGACGGCGAGGGCTACGTGGTGACCGACGGCAAGTCGACCCGGACCAACCTGCCCGGTGTGTTCGCCTGTGGCGACCTGGTCGACCACACCTACCGGCAGGCGGTGACGGCCGCCGGGACCGGATGTTCGGCGGCCCTGGACGCTGAGCGGTACCTGGCCGACCTGGACGACGTCGGCGGCAACATGCTGCTGGCCGAGCACGAGTCGCTGCTGACCAGCGCGGCGACCTGACCGACTGTCAGTGGCGGGGCGCACACTTACCGATCACCGGGAG
>DATHBQ010000289.1:0-2027 GCA_035296105.1 Propionibacteriaceae bacterium
AGCGCTCCGCTGGTGTTCGACATCGTCTACGCGCCGTGGCCGACCGTGCTCGCCCAGGCCGTGGAGCGGGCCGGGGGTTCGGTGCTGGGTGGTGTCGACCTGCTGGTCGGCCAGGCATTGCGCCAGATCGAGCTGATGACCGGACAGGCCGTGGACGCCGAGGTGCTCTGGGCCGCCCTGGGCAACCGCCCGGCTTCCGTCCCGTAGTTCCGCCCAGGGGGATGACCCCCTGAACCCCCGAAAAGCAGAGACTGCGTGACAGACTTACCGATCGTGCTGCGCTGGCTGACCGCGGGGGAGTCGCACGGGCCCGCCGTGGTGGCGATCCTGGAAGGGTTGCCGGCCCATGTCCGGGTGACCACCGCCGACATCGCCGACGCGCTGGCCCGGCGGCGGCTGGGGGTGGGGCGCGGGGCGCGGATGAAGTTCGAGGCCGATGCCGTGACCATCCTCGGCGGCGTGCGCCACGGTGAGACCCAGGGCGGTCCGGTCGCGATCCAGGTCGGCAACAGCGAGTGGCCGAAGTGGCAGACCGTGATGGCCGCCGACCCGGTCGGTGAGGACATGCTGGCCGAGCAGGCCCGGAACGCCCCGCTCACCCGTCCGCGCCCGGGTCACGCCGACCTGGTGGGCATGCAGAAGTACGACTTCGACGAGGCGCGGCCGGTGCTCGAGCGGGCCAGTGCCCGGGAGACCGCGGCCCGGGTCGCCCTGGGCCGGGTGGCCACCGGCTTCCTCGACCAGGCGCTGGGCGTGCGGGTGCTGAGCCACGTGGTGGAGCTCGGCACGGTCGTGGCCCCACCCGGGCGGCTGCCGCAGGCCGACGACCTGGCGACGGTCGACGCCGACCCGGTGCGCTGCTTCGACCCGGAGACCAGCGCGGCCATGGTGGCCGAGGTCCAGCAGGCCCAGAAGGACGGGGACACCCTCGGTGGCGTGGTCGAGGTGGTGGCCTGGGGACTGCCGCCGGGTCTCGGCTCGCACGTGCACTGGGACCGCCGGCTGGACGCCCGGCTGGCCGGAGCGCTGATGGGGATCCAGGCGATCAAGGGCGTGGAGGTGGGCGACGGCTTCGGCCTCGCCCGCAGCCGGGGGAGCGCCGCCCACGACGAGATCGTGCCCGGGGCCGACGGCATCGCCCGGGCGTCGCACCGCTCCGGGGGCACCGAGGGTGGGATGAGCACCGGTGAGGTGCTCCGGGTGCGGGCGGCGATGAAGCCGATCGCCACGGTGCCGCGAGCGCTGCGGACCCTGGACACGACGACCGGCGAGGCCGCCGTCGCCCACCACCAGCGTTCCGACGTCTGTGCGGTGCCGGCGGCCGGCGTGGTGGCCGAGGCGATGGTCGCGCTGGTGCTGGCCGATGTTGCGCTGGAGAAGTTCGGCGGCGACTCGGTGGCCGAGACGCGGCGCAACTACGAGGCGTACCTGAAGCACGTCGCCGACCGGGGCCTGCGGGTTCATGCCCCCTGACGACCGCGCCGTCGTGCTGGTCGGGGCGCCGGGCGCCGGCAAGACCACCGTCGGGCGGGCCCTGGCGGACCGCCTCGGAGTTGACTTCGCCGACGTCGACGCGGTGATCGTCGACCGCGTCGGCAAGCCGATCGCGGAGATCTTCGCCGACGAGGGCGAGGAAACCTTCCGGACGCTGGAGGAGCAGGTCACCGCGGAGCTGCTCGACGGGGCCGGCGTGCTGGTCCTCGGGGGCGGAGCCGTGCTCTCCCCGAGGACCCGGGAGGCGCTGCGCGGTCGTCGGGTGGTCTGGTTGCGGGTCGGCCTGGCCGCGGCGGTGAAGCGGGTCGGCATGGACACCGCTCGGCCGCTGCTGCTGGGCAACGTCCGGGGGCGGCTGCTCGCCCTGCTCAACGAGCGGGCTCCGCTGTACGCCGAGGTGTCGACCGAGGTGATCGACACCGACGAGCTCGACCCGGCCACCGTCGTCGAGCGGATCGCTCAGCGATGACTCAACCCACTCGGATCGAGGTGCGCGCCGAGCGGCCCTACCCGGTGCTGGTCGGGCGCGGCGC
>DATHBQ010000290.1:0-7521 GCA_035296105.1 Propionibacteriaceae bacterium
CTCGCTGGAGCGGGTGGTCGATCAGATGCTGTTGGTCAGCGACAACGACGCGGCCGAGGTGCTGCTGCGGCACGTTGCCCTGGCCGCCGGGCGACCGGGGTCGACCGCGGAGGGCGTCCGGGCCGTGCGGACCCAGCTCACCGAGCTGGGCGTCTCGACCGAGGGCGCCCGGAGCGTCGACGGCAGTGGTCTGGCGCGGCAGAACGCCCTGCCGGCCACCACCCTGGTCCGGCTGCTCCGGCTGGCTGCGGCCGAGACTCGGCCCGAGCTGCGGGCGCTGGTCACCGGGCTGCCGGTGGCCGGGGTGGAGGGGTCGCTACGGATCCGGTTCGGCGACGATGCCAGCCTGGCCGGCCGCGGGGTGGTACGCGGCAAGACGGGCACCCTGCGCGAGGTGCACAGTCTGGCCGGCGTCATCCGCACCCGCGACGGCTCGGTCGTGGTCTTCGCGTTCCTGATCAACCGGCCGAAGAACGCCTTCAACGCCCGGGTCTGGCTCGACCGGGCCACGGCCGCGATCAGCACCTGCGGCTGCCGCTGACGCAGGGCTCGGCCCGGGCCGCCTCGGGGTTGGTCCCGACCGAGAACGACGGCTCATGCGCATACGCTCGTCGCATGGCAACATCGATGGTCGACTGGACCGTGGCGCTCAACACTGCCACCAAACTGGTCAAGCCCGGTCCGGAGATCACCCGGAGCGGGGCAGCGGCGGCGGTCGCCGAGCTGCGCGAGGCCGCGGTCCGCGCCGAGGCGTACGTCACCGAGGTCACCGGGCTCGTCGCGCCGCCGGCCGCCTCGCCCGTCCTGGTGGTCGACCGACCGCGCTGGATCGAGGCCAACCTCGACGGGTTCAAGCAGATCCTGGCCCCGCTGAACGCCAAGGCGACCGAGAAGCTGCGCAACGCCGGCTCCACCATGGCCGGGATCGGTCCGCGGCTCACCGGCGTCGAGGTCGGGGCCCTGCTCAGCTACCTGGCGCCGAAGGTGCTGGGGCAGTTCGACCCCTTCTTCCCCGGTGGCCGGTTGCTGCTCGTGGCGCCCAACATCGTGGCCATCGAGCGCGAGCTGCTCGTCGAGCCGAGCGACTTCCGGCTCTGGGTCTGCCTGCACGAGGAGACCCACCGCGTCCAGTTCGCCGCCGTACCCTGGCTCCGGGACTACCTGACCGATCAGGTCGCCCAGGTGGTCGACTCCGCCGACCTCGACCCCGCCGTGCTCGCCCAGATGCTGGGCAACGCGGTGCGGCGGATCGTGGAGAGCCTCAACAGCAACGCCGAGATCTCCATCGTCGACCTGGTGCAGACGCCGGCCCAGCGGGAGATCGTTGACCGGATCACGGCCGTGATGTCCCTGCTCGAGGGTCACGCCGACGTGGTGATGGACAGCGTCGGTCCCGATGTCATCCCCACGGTGGCGGCGATCCGGGACAAGTTCACCGTCCGCCGGCAGGGCCAGGGCTTCGACAAGGTGATCCGCAAGCTGCTCGGCCTGGATGCCAAGATGCGCCAGTACCGCGACGGGGCCGCCTTCTGCAAGACCGTGATCGCCCGGGTCGGCATGGACGGTTTCAACAAGGTCTGGACCTCGCCGAACACGCTGCCCACCCGCGCGGAGATCGCCGACCCCGAGCTGTGGCTGTCCCGCATGCACCCGGAACCGGCCACGCTGGAGCCCTGAGGATCCTGCCGGCATGGCGCGCCGCGAGCTGGGTCCGGCCACGCTCGCGGTGGCCCGGGCCGTCGCGGCTGCGCTGACCGCGGCCGACACCCATCTGCTCATCGCCTGCTCCGGTGGGCCGGACTCCCTGGCCCTGGCCTTCGGCGCCTGGCGCGCCGCGGACCGGGAGGGCCGGGCACTCACCGGCGTGGTCGTCGACCACGGCCTGCAACCGGACTCGGCGATGGTCGCCGGGCGCGCCGCTGACCAGCTCCGCCGCCTCGGGTTCGGTGACGTGGTCGTCACCCCCGTGGCGATGCCCACCGACGCGGCCGGTGGTCCGGAGGCCGCGGCGCGCACCGTCCGGTACGCCGCCCTGCGGACCGAGGCCGCGTCCCGCGACGCCTCGATCTGGCTCGGCCACACCCTCGACGACCAGGCGGAGAACGTGTTGCTCGGTCTGGCCCGGGGCTCCGGTCTGCGGTCGCTGGCCGGGATGTCGCCGCGGACCGGACAGCTGGTCCGGCCCTTGCTCGGGCTGCGCCGCACGGTCACCGAGCAGGCGTGTGCCGAGCTGGGTCTGGAGCCCTGGTCCGACCCGCACAATGCCGATGCCCGGTTCGCCCGCGTACGGGTGCGCCGGACCGTGCTGCCCACCCTCGAGGCTGAGCTCGGACCCGGTGCCGCCGAGGCGCTGGCCCGGACCGCCGCGCTGGCGCGTGACGACGCCGACCTGCTGGATGCCTTGGCGGCCGAAGCCGATCCAGGCACCGATGTCCTCGATGCGGCCGCGCTGCTGGATCAGCCAACGGCGCTGCGCACCCGCGTGATCCGGCGCTGGTTGCTCCGGCACGGCGCCGACGAGGTGACGGCCGCACACGTCGCCGCGGTGGACGCGCTGGTCACCCACTGGCACGGGCAGCGAGAAATCCACCTGCCCGGTGTCAGTGTCACCCGTCAGGATGGGAGTCTGCACTGCCGGCCTGACTACTGAAGTAGAGACGATGCCACCCGCAATCAGCGTGTCCGATCTGGGCAAGACCTACGTCGTGCCCGAACGGGAGGGCGGCGTACGTGCGGCGCTCGCCGCGTTGGTGCGGCGGCGTACCCGGGAGGTGCAGGCCGTCGCCGGGGTCAGCTTCGAGATCGAGCCGGGGGAGATCGTCGGCTTCCTCGGTCCCAACGGGGCGGGCAAGACGACCACGCTCAAGATGCTGGCCGGTCTGCTGCACCCGACCATCGGCACCGCCGACGTCCTCGGCTTCACGCCGTGGCGGCGCGACCGCGACTACCTGGGCCGGATGTCGCTGATCATGGGCCAGCGCAACCAGCTGCACTGGGACATTCCGGTGCTCGACTCCTATCGGCTGAACCAGACCATCTTCCGCATCGCCGCCGATGACTTCCGTACCCGGCTCGACGAGCTGGTGACGTTGCTCGAGCTCGAGGACCTGCTGCGCAAGCCGGTGCGCAACCTGAGCCTGGGGGAGCGGATGAAGTGCGAGATCGCAGGCTCGCTGCTCCATGCCCCGGCGGTACTGTTCCTCGACGAGCCGACCATCGGGCTGGATGTGGCGATGCAGCGCCGGATCCGGTCGTTCATCACCGAGTACAACGCCCGGACCGGGGCCTGCGTGATGCTGACCAGCCACTACATGGCCGACGTCGAAGCGCTGTGTCGGCGGGTGATCGTCATCCACCAGGGTCGGTTGCTCTTCGACGGCGACCTGACCGGACTGGTCCAGCGGTTCGCCGCCCACAAGACGATCACCGTCGAGCTCGAGGAGGGGGTGGCGCCGCCAGCGTCGCTGCCGCGCGAGGTGGTGAACGGTGCGGAGGTGGAGCGGACCGCGACCGGATTCTCGGTCCGGGTGTCCAAGGCGGAGACGCCGGCCATCGCCGGCCGGCTGCTGGCCGCGCTGCCGGTAGCCGACCTGACCATCGAGGAGCCCCCGGTGGAGGAGGTGATCGAGCGGGTGTTCGCGGCCCCGGCCGAGGACCACGATGACTGAGACCAGCATGCGCCCTGAGCCGGTCGAAGGGCGGGCGTCGACACAGCCTGGCCTGAGCTCGTCAAGGGGCTCGGCCCACCGGTCGGGGTCGCCCCTGAGCCGCCTGTCGCTGGGTACACTCGCCCACTTCTATCGGGAGCGCTTCGCGGTGGCCGTCTCGGTCAACGTGGCCTACCGGGGAGCGGTGTCCATCTGGATCTTCACCACCATCATCCAGCCGCTGGTGTTCATCGTGGTGTGGCGCACGGTGGCCGGCTCGGGGGAGACCGGCGGGTTCACCGCGAACCAGTTCGTGACCTACTTCCTGGTGATGATGCTGGTCGATCACCTGACCTTCATCTGGGTGATGTGGGAGTTCGAGTGGCGGATCCGGACCGGGGCGTTCTCGCCGCTGCTGATGCGCCCGATCCACCCGATCCACAGCGACATCTGCGAGAACCTGGCCTACAAGACGGTGGGGCTGGTCGGGGTGCTGCCCGCGGCCGTGGTCCTCGGCCTGGTTTTCGACGCCGACCTCTCCGGGATCCGCGTGACCACGGTGCTGCCCTTCCTGATCGCGCTGCTGCTGGCCATGGTGCTGCGCTTCGTGGTCGAGTGGTGCCTCGCCCTCGCCGCGTTCTGGTTGACCAAGGTGACGGCGATCAACTCGCTCTTCTTCGCGCTGACCGGCTTCTTCGGTGGCATCTTCGCGCCGCTGGCCGTGCTGCCGTCGTGGATGCAGACCGTCGCGGCGTGGACCCCCTTCTCCTGGAGCCTGGCCTTCCCCGTCGAGGTCTTCCTGGGTCGGCGGACCGGTGGCGATATCTGGATCGGGTACGCCGTGCAGCTCGGCTGGATCGTGCTGGCCCTCGGCGGACTGGCCCTGCTGTGGCGGCGGGCGACCCGGCGGTACTCGGCGGTGGGGGCGTGAGGCACGGGCTGCGAGTGCTCCGGGCGTTCCTGTCGCTGGGCGTGCTCAACCTGCTGCAGTACCGCTCCGACTTCGCCATCTCCCTGCTGAATGCAGTGATCAACCTGATCACCCAGATCCTGGCGTTGTCGGTGGTGTTCTCGGCCACCACCGACCTTGGCGGCTGGGGCCCGATCGACCTGCTGGTGCTGATCGGCATCCACTTCTTCCTCTCCGGGCTGATCGGCATCGTGATGCGGCCCTCGATGGAGGCGCTGATGGAGGGGATCCGCCTCGGCACCTTCGACTTCCTGCTGATCAAGCCCGCCGACTCCCAGCTGCTGGCCAGCACGCAGGTGGTTCGGCCTCAGGCCGCCACCGATGTCGCGGTCGGGATCGGGGTGATCGTGTTCGCGCTGACCCGGCTCGACGTCGGCCTCGGACCGCTCGACATCGCCCTCTTCCTGGTGATGCTGGTGGCCGGGCTGGTGATCATGTACAGCTTCCTGCTGCTGCTGGCCACCTGCGCCTTCTGGTTCGTGAAGCTGGAGAACGTCCTGGTGATCTTCCAGGCCCTGTTCGGCAACGCCGGCCGCTGGCCGGTGACGATCTTCCCGCCCTGGTTGCGGGCCTTCCTCACCTTCGCCGTCCCGGTCGCCTTCGCGGTCACCGTCCCGGCTCAGGCGTTGACCGGCCAGCTCGACCTCACCTCCGGGCTCCTGGCGGTCGCCATCGCCGTCGGCTTCTTCGTCCTCTCCCGGGTCTTCTGGCTGGTCGCCCTCCGCCGCTACACCGGCGCGTCGGCCTGACCGCGCGTTCGCGCCACCTACTCGACCTTGCGCCACCTATATATCGGCCGCCAGGTCGAGCAGGTGGCGCGAAGTGCAGTCAGGGCCGTCGTCGACCGCGGGCGAGGGCGCGATTCAGCCGCTCGACCAGCGCGGCCGGCTGCAAGAGCTCGGCCCGGATCCAGCGGACGACCTGCCAACCGAGGTCGCGGAGCTGGTCCGCCCTGCGCTTCTCCTCGAACAGCGCCTCCTGGGGTGACTGGCCGGGCTTGAGCAGCAGCAGGCCGTACTTCTGTTCTCCGTCGAACTCGCCGAGGGTCTGCTCCTCCTCCCACCCGAAGACGCTCCGGGCGACGAAGCGGCCCAGGTCGTCGAAGACCGCGAGCTGCGGAGTCGGCATCGGGATGCGGTGCCCGGCGAACACGATCCGGCTCATTGACTCGCCGGGACTCTCGCTGCGGGGGACCAGCAGCATGGCCGTACGCCGGGCCCAGGCGATGCCGAGGCGATGGGAGGACTCGGCCAGCCGCTGCGCCAGCTGCTCGTGGTGATGCCCGACCGGAGCGCGGCGTCGCCGATCGGCACGGCGAGCAGCGGTTGCCGCCCGCACGCCAGGTCGAGCACCGTACGCGAGAGGCTGGTCACCCGGAAGCCGTCGACCTCGGTGACCTCCTCGGCGCTGAGGGCGGCACCATGGACGTGCACGTAGCGCCGGATCCGGCCCTGGCCGCGGCGGTCCTGGGTGAGGTGGACCCGGTCGAGCTGGTCGTGTCCGACGGGCAGGCCGTGCAGAACCGCGGCCGGCGCGTGGCTCACCACCAGCTCGCTGACGACTGGGCCGTGGTCGCCTCCAGCAGTTGGAGGTGGGCGACCCGGGGGTTCACCGGCTCCGGAGCGGCGGGGACGTGGGCGCCCCGTCGGACCCGGACCAGCTCCGCGTCGCGGGTCATCCGGGCCAGCTCGGCGTACGTGTAGCCCTGCTCGGACAGGGTGGCGCCCGGCGTCGCCGACCTGGCGCCACCTGGTCGACCTCGCACCATATATACGTGGCGCGAGGTCGAGTAATGGGCGCGAAGGGGCGGAGGAGCGGACTCCGGGTGTGGGAGGCTGTCGACGTGGACGCCAGCCAGCTCAACGGGGACTTGACCCGCATCCTGTACGGCCCCGACGAGGTCAAGGCCCGGATGACCGAGCTGGCGGCCGAGATCGACCGCGACTACGCCGGCAAGGACCTGCTGATGGTCGGCGTGCTCAACGGCGCGGTGATGGTGATGGCCGATCTCTCCCGGGCGCTGACCATCCACTGCCGGATGGACTGGATGGCGATCTCCTCCTACGGGTCCGGCACCAAGTCCTCCGGCGTGGTCCGCATCCTCAAGGACCTGAGCACCGACATCAGCGGCGTGCACGTGCTGGTGGTGGAGGACATCATCGACACCGGCCTGACCCTGAGCTACCTGGTCAGCAACCTCAGCTCGCGGGGCCCGGCGAGCCTGAACGTGATGGCCGCGTTCCGTAAGCCGGAGGCCCAGCGGGTGGCGGTCGACGTCGGATACGTCGGCTTCGACATCCCCAACGAGTTCGTCGTCGGCTACGGGCTGGACTACAACGGCCGTTACCGCAATCTGACCTCGGTGGGCACCCTCAGCCCCCATGTCTACTCATGAGCCGGTCAGCCGCGTCGCCGGGTTGGCCGCAAACGCTAGCCTTGGCGCTGACGAAACCGTCGTCCTCCTAGGCAGGTCATGAACTTCAAGCGAATATTTCGCTCGCCCATCACGTGGATACTCCTCGCCCTGATCGCGATCGGCCTGCTGATCGACTTCACCCAACGGGTCAGCGGTGGCTACCAGGAGGAGCCCACCTCCCGGGTCGTCGCCGTCATCAACGGCAACGAGCCGCTCGAAGAGGTCATCCTGATCGACCGTGACCAGGAGATCCGGGTCACCCTCGCCGACGAGAACAAGACCAAGTACAAGGCCATCTGGGTCGGCAACCAGAGCGACGAGCTGATCCCCCGGCTCAACCAGCGCGTGGCCGACAAGACTCTGGACCACTGGGAGGGCCGCAACGCGACCCCCGGGTTCCTCAGCCAGCTGCTGGGCACCCTGATCCCGTTCATCATCATCGGCGTGCTGTTCTTCTTCCTGCTCAACTCGGTGCAGGGCGGCGGCAG
>DATHBQ010000291.1:0-3614 GCA_035296105.1 Propionibacteriaceae bacterium
ATGGTGGTCCGGGGGGCCCCGCTGTCGCTGGCGTACGTGCCCGGGCGGGCCATCGAGTACGGGCCGGCGCTCGACTTCACCTCCGCGCGCGTCCGGGACACCTTCTCGCCGATCGTCCAGATGCTGGTGCTGGTCGCCCTGGTGCTGTGGTGGCGGCAGCCGGACCGGCCGGAACTGTGGCCGTTCCGCCGCCCGTCCGGAGCGACCCCGGGGGATCCGGAAGAGCGTGCCGGCGCGGCCAAGACTCCGGTCAAGGCAACGAGGGCATCGGCGGACGACGGCCGGACCCCACCCTCGGCCCAGGTCACAGCGCGTAGACCACCAGCGCCAGCACGATCAGGCTCACGGCGGCGTTGATCCAGCCGAGCACCGGCCGCTTGGCCGGTCGAGTCGGCAGGTCCCGGGCCCGCAGCACCGCGTAGATCGCCAGGGCCGCGGCTGCGCCGGTCAGCGTTCCCCAGATCCAGGCGGGCGCGAAGGTCCACGGGCCGTAGCCGAGCAGGAGCAGCAGGCCGGAGACACCGGACAGCAGCCCGATGCCCACCGCCAGCTTGTCCCGACCCCGCGGCGCGGAGCTGACGAAGTTGATCAGAAAGGCCAGGCCCACGGCGACGGCGACCAGGCTGGGCAGCGTCGGCAGGGCCGGTCGGTCGACCGCCGCGGGCGTCCCGGCGGTGGCGGCGAGCCCCAGTCCGGTGCGATCGACCCAGCGGCTGGTGTTGCCGAGCACGATCACGCCCTGCTGCCGCTCCCGGTCCAGGGCGAGCACGGTGCGCATGCCGCCGGTGCCGCCGTTGTGCCAGGTCAGCTCCCGGTTCTCGAACTCCGTCATCTGCCAGGCCAGCCCGATCTGGCCGTTGTCCGCCTCGGCCTCCGGTTCCAGGGCGGCCATCCCGGGTGCCTGCCTGGTCAGCACGGCCCAGGCGTACTTGGTCATGTCCTCGGCGGTGGTCCAGGTCGAGGATCCGGCCGGCATGTAGCCCTGCCCGTACCAGTACGGCGCCCGCCAGCCGTTCTCCAGGCGTCCGCGGACCGCGCCGTCCGGGATGTCCGTCTCGGACGCGGCGAAGCTGGTCGCCGTCATGACCATCGGGGTGAGCAGGCGCTCGGTGGCCAGGGTCGGCCAGTCCGCCGCCCCGGCCGCCCGCGCCTCGGCGTGGCCGAGCAGGGACATGCCCAGGTTGGAGTACGCGTACTCGCCCTGGTTCTTCAGCTCGACCGTCTTGGTCGCCTCGATCAGCTCGGCCACGGAGACGTCGTACGGGTTCGCGTTGCCCACCGCGGCGAGCAGCGGTGCCGAGCCGGTCGGGGCGAGGCCGGGCAATCCGGAGCTGTGGGTGGCGAGCTCGAACAAGGTGACGTCCCCGGCCGGCGTGCCGGCCAGCTCGGTCAGGTGCGTGGACAGCGGATCCTCCACCGCCATCTCCCCGCGCTGCACGGCGTCGGCGAGCAGCAGACCGGTGAAGGTCTTGGTGACCGAGCCCAGCTCGTACGGGGTCCGCGGGCTGGGCGGTCCGTCGCCCGTCGTTCCGAGGCCGGCGAACGTCACCTTGCCGTCGCGGATCCGGCCCACCGACAGGGTGTCAAGACCCCGGTTGTTGACCAGGACGGACCGGACGTCAGCGACCAGGGCCGGGTCGCCGGTGCTGTCCCCGCCCAGCGTCGGGGTGTTCGGGCCGACGGTGAGGCCGAGCAGGGTGCCGATCAGCAGACCGCCGATGAGACCCATGACCAGCAGGATGCGCCGGTGGGCGCGCCAGAAGCCGGTCCCGGCCGGCTGGGTCTCGGGAGAAGTGGTGTCGAGGGTCATGACGTCCTCATCTCGTGGTCGCTGCGACGATGACGACCAGCAGCGGGATGACGCGCGGACCGGGGATGCTCCAGCGGCCACGACCGGTCGAGGTGAGCCAGCCGGCCGCCACCAGGGCCCGCAGATGATGATGGAGCTGGCCGGTGGTGCCGAGGGTCTCGCTCTCGGCCAGCTCGGCGGTTGTGGCCGTGCCGTTGAGCACCCGTTGCAGCAGCCGCAGCCGGACCGGGTGGGACAGCGCGTCCAGCACGCCCGCCGCCGGCTCCCAGTCCTGTTCGCGGACCTGATCGGTCGGCACGCTCCACTGCCAGGCGACCGGACCCTCCGGCGCCATCGCGGTGCCGCCGAACGCGACGGCGTCGGCCGGGAAGCGGCTCCTGAGCTCGTGCAACAGCCAGAGCCCGGGGTCGGTCGGGATGCCGCCAGAACCGGTCGAAGCGCCGCCCTGGGCATGTCGAAGGGGCCCTTTGACAGGCTCCGGCCGCAGGGTTTGGAGGGCCTGCTCCAGCGCGGCCACGCGTTCCTCCAGCGAATCGCTCACGACTCCAATACTACGTAACTACGTAGTGGCGACGCAATCGCCCAGCTGCCGGCTCTTTCCGCTTCGCGCTACTCCGGGGCGGTTCGCGCGAGGCCGACCTATCGCGAAGAGCCCGTTAGTAGCGCGAAGTCGGGGTGACGGCGGTCAGCGGGCGACGTAAGCGTCGATCTCGGCGATCAGCCGGGCCTTGGTCTGGGCGCCGGCGAAGGAGGCCGTCACCGCGGCCCGAGCCAGATCGGCGATGCCGGCCTCGTCGAGGTTGAGCAGCCGGGCGGCGATCGCGTACTCGGCGTTCAGGTCGGTGGCGAACATCGGCGGGTCGTCGGTGTTGATCGTGACCGTCACCCCCGCGGCGACAAGCTCGCGGATCGGGTGCTGCTCCAGGTCCGCCACCTGGCGCAGGGCAACGTTGGAGGTGGGGCAGACGTCGAGGGCGATGCCGTGCTCGACCAGGTAGGCCAGCAGCCGCTCGTCATCGACGGCCGCGATGCCGTGCTCGATCCGCTCGGCGCGCAGGCTGCGCAGCGCATCCCAGATGGTTTCCGGTCCGGTCGTCTCGCCGGCGTGCGGGACGCTGTGCAGCCCGGCGGCTCTGGCCCGGTCGAACTGCTCGGTGAACATCGACCGGGGGAAGCCCTGCTCCGACCCGCCGACGCCGAAGCCGACGATCCCGGGTACGTCGTGGTCGAGCGCCGCGCTCGCCGTCAGCTCCGCCGCCGGGATGCCGAAGTCGGCGGGGATGTCGAAGATCCAGCGCAGCTCCAGGCCGTGGTCGCGCTCCGCCGCCACCCGGGCGTCCTCGATCGCCTCCAGGAAGGCCTCCAGCGGCAGGTTCTCGCGGATCGACGTGTACGGCGTCACGGTGAGCTCGGCGTAGCGGATCTGCTGGCCGGCCATCTCGGCCGCGACCTCGTAGGTGAGCAGGCGTACGTCCTCGGGGGTCCGGATCAGGTCCACCACGGCGAGGTAGTTGCGGATGAAGTGCGGGAAGTCGGCGAAGACGAAGAAGTCGCGCAGCGCCTCGGGGTCGCTGGGCACCGTGCCCGGGTGGCGGGCGGCGAGCTCGGCGACGATCCGCGGTGAGGCCGAGCCGACGTGGTGCACGTGCAGCTCGGCCTTGGGCAGGCGGGAGATGAAACCGGCGAGCTTCGACATGGCGCCCAGCATGTCAGTCGCGCGCACTCCACCCGAGTCGACGAGGGACCGTGCGCTGAGCTGATGGACCGGATCCTCTCCGCCTCTCTCTCGCCGTACGCCGAATGC
>DATHBQ010000292.1:0-18059 GCA_035296105.1 Propionibacteriaceae bacterium
AGCACCCGGTCGCCGGCCGGGAGGTAGCCCCGGCCGGCGGCCAGCTCGGCACGTAGGAAGGCCCCGAGCGCGGTCACGGTCTCCGCGACCGGCGCGAGCGCCGCCGCCCAGTCCGGGCTGACCAGCTCACTCAGCGGCCGCTGGCTCATCGTTGCTCCTTCCCGAAGGAGCCGACTCCCTCGGCATCCGGATCGACCAACCGGCCCCCAGCAGCATCAGCGCGGCGCCGACGGCAAACGCGGCCGGGTAGGAGACCGCGTCGGCCAGCAGTCCCGCCACCAGCGGTCCGACGATCGCCCCGAGATCAGCACACATCGAGAAGGCGGCGACCGCACTGCCGGAGCGGACCCCGCCGGTCGCATCGCCCACGGCGGCCGCCGGCGCCGTGCCGAGGAAGGCCGAGGCCACTCCGTACGCGCAGAGCACGACGATCAGCACCCAGATGTTCGGCGCGAACGGCACCGCCATCATGGTGACCCCCGCGGCCAGACCGCCACCGATCATCGCCGGTCGGCGACCGACGGTGTCCACGAAACGGCCCGCCGGGCCGAGGGCGATCGTCTGCGCCACCGCGGCCACCGCGAATGCGATACCGGTCCAGGATGCCGGCCGGTGCAGCACCTCCACCACCAGCACCGGGACCAGCGACGAGCGGACGCCGAAGGCGGTCCAGCCCTGGGCCAGGTTCGTCAGTAGAGCGGCCTGGTAGCGCGGGTCCCGGAGTGCCTCGGCAAAGCGCACCGCGGCCGCGGCGGCCTGCTCCGGCCGGGGTTCCTGGGCCCGCAGCAGCAGCAGCCCGACCGTGCCGGCGACGGCGAGGGTGCCGGCGTAGAAGAAGAAGGGCGCAGTGAGCGAGATGGCGGACAGCAGGGCGCCGACCGCCGGGCCGGCCATGCCGCCGATCAGGAACCCGCCCTGGAAGAAGCCGGCCGCCCGCCCGCGCAGTCCGGCCTCCACCGAGGTAAGCAGCAGGGTGAAGGCCGACACCGTGAACATCGCCGAGCCGATGCCGCCGACGCCGCGCAGCACCAGGAGCTGCTCATAGGACTGGGAGATTCCGGCCAGGCCGCTGGAGACGGCAACGATGAAGATGCCGGTGGCCATGATCACCCGCTCGCTCCAGCGCTCGATCATCCGGCCGCAGAGCGGGCTGGCCACCAGGCGCATCAGGGCGAAGGCGGAGATGACGGCGCCGACCTCGAAGTTGCCCACGTCGAAGCTCCGGGCGAACACCGGCAGCACCGGCACCAGGACGCCGAAGCCGACGGCGACACAGAACGCGATCAGCCCCAGGACGAGGACCTCGCGGGGGAGGGAGGTGCGAGCGCGGATCCGGTCGCGAACCGCGCCCAGTCTGCTCACCGGGATACCGTAATGGGGTGGGACTAACCGAGGGGATCCGGACGCGGGTCGCCCGGCGCCGGGGGCGCTGGACGTACGCGGCGCCGGAGACCGACGCGCCCACCGCGCCCCCGCCGGCGGCCGTGGGAGGGACGGCGACGCCACCGCCTCCGGCCACACCGGCCGCGGTACCGGCACCGCCCACCGAGGTCACCGTGGTCACGCCGGCCTCGGAGTTCGACCGGGCGGTGCCGCCCGGACTGCAGATCGCGGCCGCCTGGTCCTGGCGAGTGTTGCTCGTGGTCGCGGTGGTTCTCGGTCTCAGCTGGCTGGTCCGCTACCTCTCCGAGGTCGTGGTCCCGGTGGCCGTGGCCATCCTGCTCGCGGCCCTGCTCTCGCCGGTGGCCAACCGGCTGCGCTTCTGGGGACTACCGCGGGGTGCGGCCACGGCGGTCACCGTGCTGGGTGGCTTGGCTCTGATCGCCGGGTCGCTCACCCTGATCGGCACCCAGATCATCGACCAGGCCTCGACCCTGTCCGGCAACGTCGTCCAGGGTTTCTACCAGCTGCTCGACTACCTGCGGAACGGGCCCATCCCGATCCCGTTGAACTGGTTGGACTCCGATGAGTGGTCATCACGGATCTCGGAGTTGCTACGGGACAGCCAGAGCCTTCTCGCCAGCTACGCCGCGGCCATCGGCACGGGCGCCGGCCACTTCCTGGCCGGCTTCGCCATCGCCATCTTCGCCCTTTTCTACTTCCTCTACGACGGCCGGGGCATCTTCACCTTCCTGCTGAACTTCCTGCCCCGGGCGTCCCGGGCCCGGGTCGACGAGGCCGCCCGGAAGGGCTGGCGGTCGTTGTCGTCATACATGCGGGCGACGATCCTCGTTGCCCTGGTCGACGCGGTCGGGGTGCTGATCGTGGCCCTGATCCTCGGGGTCCCGGTCGCTCCCGCCCTGGCCGCGCTGGTGTTCATCGGCGCCTTCATCCCCCTGGTCGGGGCGGTGGTGTCCGGCTTCGTCGCGGTGGCCGTGGCTCTTGTCGCCCTCGGCTGGGTGCAGGCGTTGATCATGCTGGCCGGGCTGATCCTGGTCATGCAGATCGAGGGGCACGTCCTGCAGCCGTTCCTGCTCGGGCGCGCGGTCAAGCTGCACCCCCTGGCGGTGCTGCTGGCCATCGCCGTGGGCATCATCGTCGGCGGGATCGTGGGGGCGCTGATGGCGGTACCGCTGCTGGCCTTTGTCAAGTCATTCATCCAGTACCTGGCCGGAGCTGCCGAGCCGCTCCCGGTGCGGCCGCACTGGCCGCCCATCCGGCGTCCCGCCTGACGATGCCCCTGGTCGGGCGGGAGCGGGAGTCGGCCACCCCCCGGGGCCTGCTCGACCGCGCCGCCGCCGGCCAGGGCGGCCTGGTGCTGGTCTCCGGCGAGCCCGGGATCGGCAAACGGTCGCTGCTCACCGACCTGGCCGCGTACGCCCGGTCCAGCGGCGCTGTGGTGCTGAGCGGACGGACCGTGGAGGGCAGCGGGCCCTATTCGTGCGGTCACTGACGCCCTGTTGCCCCTGCTTCGGTCCGGCCGGATCCGGGAGACACCGGACCTCCGCCTCTTCCGCGGTGCGCTGGGCCGGGTCCTCCCCGGTTCGACTGTCCGGTGGCGACGAATATCCCCTCGGGCCCGCGGGAGCGGCCGAGCGGCGGCCTTGCGGCCGGCACGTCGTGAGCGACCAACGCCGCGAGGGCCCTGAGCCGGCCCTCAGTCAGGCGCGCCACGAGGAGCACAGCGTTACCGCGACCGCGGCGGACGGGGGTCCGCGCCTGCCGGAGTCGCTAGTCAGCGCGTTGGCCGCCGACAGTGCGCACGCGATCGCTCAGGACCTGGGGACGCACTACGCCTCCGCTGCTGTGCTCGGCGGCCATGAGCTCGCCGGTCGGCGGGCGCCGCACGCCTGGGTGGACACTGCGACCGGACGGTCTCGACCCTGGACCTGTTCGGCGACCGGCTGACGGTGCTGATCGGGGGCGGAGTCGGCCCTGGACCTGTTCGGCGACCGGCTGACGGTGCTGACCGGGGGCGGAGTCGGCCCGACCACCTCGGGCGCTCCGGTGACCGTGCTGGCCCTGGGCCGGGACTTCACCGACCCCGACGGCGGATTCGCGGCGGCGTACGCGCTGGGTTCGGAGGATGCCTTGCTGGTCCGTCCCGACGGCTACGTCGCCTGGGGCGGACCGCTCAGCGGGATGCCGGAGGCCATGGTGGCGGTCACCGGCGGGCCGGCCCTGGTCGATGCTTAGAGCGCGGAGCCCTTCTTGTACTTGGCGTAGGAGATGTTCCAGTCGGAGTACCCGTTCCCCTGCTCGAGGCCACGACGGGTGCCGGTGGTGATCACCGGGTCGCCGATCAGGGTGTTCGCGTACAGCCATGCGGCGTTGGCGTTGCTCATCCCAACGCAGCCGTGGCTGGCGTTACGGCGGCCGAAGTAAGCCGAGTTCCACGGCGCGGAGTGCAGGAACTCGCCCGAGTTGGTGATCCGCAGAGCGTGCCGCGCGGTGAGGGAGTAGTCCTCCTTCGCGCCGATCATCTCGTTGGTCATCTTCTTGTTGTATTCCTTGGCCATGATCAGCTTCACGCCGCTGCGGGTCTCCCAGCCCGGCTTGCCGCCGCTGACGTAGATGGTCCTGACCAACTTGCCGTTGCGGTAGACCTTCGCCACGTCGGAGGCCAGGTTGATCTTGGTGATGAAGGACCGTCCGACGGTGAAGGAGGTGGAGACCGACTTCTGGCCGTAGACGCCGTTGCCGCCCTTGACCCCGTTGAGGTTGGCCTCGACCTTGACCTTGGTGCCCGGCTTCCAGTACTTCGCCGGGCGGAACCGGACCTGTGTGTCGGAGAACCAGTTCCAGGTGCCGGTCTGGGCGGGGGAGGAGGTGACCTGGAGGTTCCGCTGGAACTCCTTCTTGTCCTTGACCGGAACGTCGAAGGTCAGGACCACCGGCATCCCGATGCCGACCTTGCTATCCGGCTGCGGGAAGATGCTCGGGTAGGTCTGCTCCTCCAGGGTCAGCTTGTGGGTGGTGAACTTGCTGGTCGCCGTACGGGACTCGCCAGCGGCGTTCTTCCCCGTCATCGAGATCGTATACGTCGCCGCCGGCTCGAGCCGCTCGGTCGCGGTCCAGGAGGCCTTGTCCTTGCTCAGGGCGCCGGCGACGGTGCCCTTGACCGTCTTGCAGTCTCGGTCCACGTAGCGGTAGGCGACCTTGACCTTGGTGAGCGTGCCGGCCTGGGCCGTCGCCTTGACCAGGGTGTCCACCGTCACCTTGGTGGCCTTGTCGGCCACGTTGGCGGCCAGGACCACCGGTGCCGGGGGCGGCGGCGTCGCCGGGCTCGGCGAGTCGCCGGGAGCCGCGGCGGTCGTGCCGCTGGCGGAGGGCTGCCGATCGGTGCCGCTGCCGGTCAGGGGATCGCCCGCGCTGCTGCAGGCGGTGACGCCGAGCAGTGCCAGGGCGGCCGCCAGTGCGCTGAATGCACGCACCCCGCTCGTCCGCATGTCAGTCCTTCGTTACCGTGCCCGCTGCGGTTCCAAGGGTGCCATTCGGAAGTGACGTTTCCGAAATCGCAGCGCCGGTGATGCGCAAATGTTGTGCCGGAGGGGCATCTGGTCACGGACCGGCAACTGGGGAGAGACCGGCCGGGTCCGCGGACCGTTCCGGCGCCTCGCTGCTGGTCCGTCCGGCCAGCGGACGCTCGGTCATGAAGACCGCGACGACCAGGGCCACCGCCATGAACGGCACGCCGACCAGGAACACCTCGTCCATGGCCTTGGTGAAGGCGGTCAGGACCCAGGTCTTGACCGGTTCGGGCAGGTTGCGCAGGGCGGAGATGTCGTTGGCTCCGGCGGCGGCGCTGCCCAGCTGGCCCTGCGCCTGGGCGGGGACCACCTCGGCGAGGTGATGTCTGAGCCGTGTGTTCAAGATGGCCCCGAACAGAGCCGTGCCGATGGCGCCGCCCATCGACCGGAAGAAGGTCACCGCGGCGGTGGCGGTGCCCATGTGCTGCCGGTCGACGCTGTTCTGGACCGCGGTCACCGTCACCTGCATGGTGAAGCCGAGTCCGGCGCCGAACCCGAACATGATCACCGCCAGCACGGCGTAGGAGGTGTCGACCTGCAGCCGCGACAGCGCGAACAGGGCCGCGCCCACCACGACCGCACCGGTGATCGGCATCCACTTGTACCGGCCGGTGCGGGACATGATCTGACCGCTGCTGATCGAGGTCGAGAAGATGCCGAGGACCAGGGGCAGCATGGCCAGACCGGACCCGGTCGCCGAGAAGCCCTTCACCGCCTGCAGGTAGATCGGCAGGTAGATCAGGCCTCCGAACATCCCGACGCCCATGATCATGGCGAAGGTCACGTTTGAGGTGAAGGTCCACTGGCCGAAGAGCTCCATGGGGATGATCGGCTCAGCGGCCCGCCGCTCGACCAGCACGAACAGGGCGGCCAGCACCACGGTGGCGACGAGCAGGGCCACCCCGGTCGCCGAAGTCCAGCCGACATCGGGCCCTGCCCAGCTCAGGTAGAGCACCAGACTGCTCACGGCGCCGACGATGAGTGCGGCACCGAGGTAGTCGACCCGCGCCTCCCGGCGTACGTGGTGGAGCTTCAGGGCGATCGAGGTGACGACGAGGGCCGCCGCGCCGATCGGGAGGTTGATGAAGAAGATCCACTCCCAGCCCAGGTGGTCGGTGAACAGGCCGCCGAGCAACGGGCCGGCGACCGACGAGACGCCGAAGACCGCGCCGAACAGCCCCTGGTACCGGCCCCGCTCCCGGGGCGGGATGATGTCGCCGATCACGGCCAGGGCCAGGGACATCAGACCGCCACCGCCCAGCCCCTGGACTGCCCGGCCGGCGATCATCATGTCCATGCCGGAGAGGTTGACGGCGTCGGCCAGCGGGCCCGCGAAGCCGCAGACCAGCGAGCCGAGCAGGAAGACCACGATGGACGCCTGGAACATCGGGCGTCGCCCGTACAGGTCGGAGATCTTGCCCCACAGCGGCGTGGCCGCGGTCGAGGTGAGCAGGTACGCCGTCACGACCCAGGAAAGCTTGTCCAGCCCGCCCAGCTCCGAGGTGATCCTGGGCAGGGCCACGCCGACGATGCTCTGGTCCAGGGCGGCCAGGAACATGCCGGTCATCAGCCCGCCGAGCACGACCAGGATCTGCTTGCGGCTGAGGTACCCGTCGCCGGGCTCCGCCGTGGGTGGCGACGAGGGGGTTCCTCCGACGGAGGTCCGGTCAGCGGTCATCGTCCCTGCGGTCCTTCCTCGGCGCTCTCCAGGCTGACGAGCATGCGGGTGATCAATCGGTGCAGCTGTTCCACGTCGTCGTCGGCCCAGCTGCTCAGGCCTCGTTCGAGCAGCGCCCGACGCGAGGCCAGGGCCGCATCGACCGCCGTCCGGCCGGTCGGGGTCAGCTGGACCAGTTGCGCCCGGCGGTCATCGGGGTCGACGGACCGCTCGACCAGGCCGGCCCGGTGCAGCTGGGCCAGGTGCCGGGAGATCGTCGAGATGTCCAGACCCATGCTGGCGGCCAGGTCGGTGGGCCGGACCGGCCCGCCGCCGAGCAGCGACTTGAGCAGCCAGAACGATCCGGCGTAGACCATGCCGTCGGCACTGGGACGCCGGAACCGCCGTCCGACACCCATCAGGTTGTCCAGCAGCTCCGCCGTCAGCTGCGCACGCCCGATGGGAGCAGTAACTTGCATGCTGCAACCATACAGTTACCCCGGACTAACCCCGAGAATCCGAGGGCGGCTTCCATAATGGAAAGGATCGCTTTACATTCGTTGACATGACCTCACCGAACATGACGCAAATTCTTGAGGAGCTGGCGGCGGGACGTATCGACGCCGCGGAGGCCGCCCGCCGCATCGACGCGCTGAAGGCGGCAGCGCCGGCCGACCAGGCCGTGCCCGCCGACCCCGATCCGACGGCGACGGCGGAGCCGGCCACCGAGCCCGCCGACGAGCCGACGAACGAGGAGCTGGCCGCTGCCGAGGCCACCAGCTCCGATCCGTGGGCGGCCGAGACCGACCGACCGCAGCACGCGACCCACACGAGCGAGCGCTTCATGCCGCCACCGCAGGATCCGGAACCGCCCGCCGAGCCGGTGCAGACCAAGCCGGTCAACACCAGCGGCGTCGAGCGAATCTCGGTCCGCGCGGTCGGCCGCCGGGTCCGCATCGTCGGTGAGACCTCGGTGGCGACCCTGTCGGCCGACGGCCCGCACGTGCTGCGGCGTAACGGCGCCGTTCTCGAGGTGTCGAGCGACGGTGAGCTGGGAGCCTCGCTGGACGGCTTCAGCATCCTCCGGGGCGCACCGCGCTCGCTCGACGACATCCGCTCCCTCGGGCTGGGCAAGGAGCTGTTGCTCAAGGTGAACCCCGGCATCGTGGTCGACGTCGAGGTGACGGCCGGCAGCCTCAACACCGAGCGGGTGCCGCACCTGGGCAAGGTGCGGGTCACCGCCGGCGGCGCCAAGCTGCTCGACGTCGGCGAGATCAACGACGCGCTGATCCAGGCCGGTCAGGCCACCATCTCGGGGGCGATCACCTCGGGACGCAACCGGATCCGGGCGGAGTCCGGCTCGCTCTCGGTAACGCTTGCCGACCACTCGAACGTGACGGTGAAGGCCGACGCCCAGCTCGGCAAGGTCAGCTGGACCGGCGGCCACAACGGGGCGGGCGACGAGGTCGTGATGGGCAACGGCAGCGCCAAGCTGGACATCGAGGTCGTGATGGGCCACGCCCAGGTCCGGGTCGGCTCTGACCGGGCCAGCGAGGCGGGGGTGCAGTGAGCGGGCTTGCGAGCTCACCATCCAGCGCAGCACCCTCGGGAACGTGGCCGAGGAGCGTTGGCGAGGAGGACACGTGAGTGAACGGTCCCGCCGCCCGGCCGAGCGTCATGAGCACCGGGCGCCGAGCGACTGTCCGGTCTGCGGTGAACGGCTGGCCACCACCCGGCTCGGCTGCGCTGCCTGTGGCAGCGAGCTCGCCGGGGTCTTCGCTCCCTGCCCGTTCTGCGCGCTCAACCCCGCCGAGACCGAGATGCTTCGGGTGTTCCTCGCCTCCCGCGGCAACCTGCGCGAGGTCGAGAAGTACCTCGGCGTCTCCTATCCCACGGCCCGGCTACGGTTCGCCGACCTGCTCCGCAAGCTGGACCTGACCGACGAGCCGGAGCCACAACCCCAGCTCACCCGCGACCAGGTCCTGGCCGAGGTGGCCTCCGGCGCCCTGACGCCCGCTGAGGCCACGGAGCTGCTGGCCACCCTCTGACCCGCCCGTCTGTCGCCTCTCGATCGCACATACCGCCTCTTACTCACACATCGAGTCCTCGGCCGAGGCTCGATGTGTGAGTAAGAGGCTTCAAGTAGTCGGGCAGTTCGGGCCGGCGCGAGGTTGGTGGGCTAGGCCCTGAACGCGGCGGTGGCCGCAAGGCGTTGCTGCCACAGTTCCACACCGGCCTGATCGGGCCAGCGGCGGGCGAAGCCGAGCAGCCACCGGCACTTGGCCAGCATCGACTCGTGGCGTACGGGCCAGGGCGGCTCGGCGCCGTACCCGGCGAACAGGGCGGGCAACGCCGGCACCAGGTGGGCGTGGTGGGTGCGGACGATCCACTCCGCCCAGGCGATGTCCTCGACCGGGTCGCCGATGTGGGCGAACTCCCAGTCGAGCAGCGCCGTGGGCTTGGCGGTGTCCTGGTCCAGCAGCAGGTTCTGCGGTCCGAAGTCGCCGTGCACCAGCACCGTTCCGTCCCATGCGGTGGCGAGGGCCGCGACCGATGACAGGTCGACGGTCGCGAGCCGGCGGGCCAGCCGGCCGGCCGCGTACAGAACGTCCTTCGGCTTCTCCTCGAGCAGCTCCTGGCCGGGTCGACCCGCCACCAGCCCGAGCGTGACCTTGCCGTCGCCCACCGCCAGCAGTGGCGGGACGCAGATCTGCCCGGCCACTCCGGACAGCGCGGCGACCTCGTTGTGCTGGCGCACGTCGCGGTCTGGCCCGCGATAGCGCTTGACGACGCTGCGGCCCTCGGTGGCGGTGCTGTTGGTGTAGCCGTGCTTCAGCGCGGCCTCAGCCACCGAAGGGCTCGACCTTGATCACCGTGACGTTGATCGACCGGCCGTTCGGTGCGGTGTAGGACGCCTCGTCCCCGGGGTGGAGGCCCAGGATGGCCGCGCCCAGCGGCGACTGAGGGCTGTAGACGTTGCTGGCGTCGGTGTCCAGCCCGAGCAGCTCGCGGGAGCCCAGCACGAAGGTGTCGGTGTCGGACTCGTCGCCGTCGAAGGCGATGGTGACCTTGGAGCCCGGGACCACCTCGTCGGCGCCGGCCGGAGCCTCGCCGACCTGGGCCCGGCGCAGCATGTCGGTGAGCTGCCGGATCCGGGCCTCCTGCTGGCCCTGCTCCTCCCGGGCCGCGTGGTATCCGCCGTTCTCCCGGAGGTCGCCCTCCTCACGGGCGGCCGCGATCTTGGCCGTGACTTCGGCGCGGCCGGGACCGGTGAGCTGATCCAGCTCACGCTGCAGCTTGTCGTAGGCCTCCTGGGTCAACCAGACGGTCTGGGTTGCGTTCTCCGACATCCGTCAACGTTATCAAGACGGCGCGACGGGCCGCCTCACGAAACCTGGCAGTCCTGGACCGTCGCGGTGAGCGCCCGACGCAGCGTGACCAACCTCACCTGGGTGTTCACCACGCGGGCCGCGGCGCCCGGCACCTGGACCTGCTGCTCGCCCACGGGCGTCAGGTCCTCCCCCTGGGCCAGCACCCGGCAGGACACCGGCTGGGCCGGATCGCGCCGGTCGACCGTCAAGGTGACGACGATCTCGGTGTCGGAGACCACCTGGAACGCTGACATCTGTCCGCTGACCGGCGGGGTGGCGTGGAACAACGCCGCCCAGATCAGCCATCCCAGCCCGAGTGCGGCGCCGACGACCACCAGCACGACGACCACCGGCCGCGGCACGCGGGGCGGGGGGTAGCGCAACCTCAGGCGCTCGGCGGCATCGGACATGGCCCTATTGTCCTCGTCCGCCGTGGCACCATGGCGCGCATGACCCAGCCACCGCTGCGGGTGGATCGCCACGGCGAGCGCCTTCGCCTGTTGCACGTGCACGCCCATCCCGATGACGAGTCGAGTAAAGGTGCGGCATCCACGGCCAAGTACGTGGCCGAGGGCGTCGAGGTGGTGGTCGCGACCTGCACCGGCGGCGAGCGCGGCTCGATCCTCAACCCGGCGATGGACCGCCCGGACGTGCTCGCCAACATCAGTCAGATCCGCCGCCAGGAGATGGACCGGGCCCGGGCGATCCTCGGCGTGCATCAGGTCTGGCTCGGCTTCGTGGACTCGGGGCTGCCCGAGGGCGACCCGCTGCCGCCGCTGCCCGAGGGCTGCTTCGCCGGCCTCGACCTCGAGGCTGCGGTCGCGCCGCTGGTCAAGGTCATCCGGGAGTTCCGACCGCACGTGCTGACGACGTACGACGAGAACGGCGGCTACCCGCATCCCGACCACATCATGTGCCACAAGATCAGCGTCGCGGCGTTCGAGGCCGCCGCCGACCCGGATGCCTATCCGGACCTCGGCGCTCCCTGGCAGGTGCTCAAGCTCTACTACTCCTTCACCTTCCACCGGGCCCGGATGGCGGCCCTGGACCGGGCGATGACCGAGCGGGGCCTGGAGTCGCCCTACGCCGAGCGGCTGCGGGACTGGCCGGAGGATCCCGAGCAGGCGGCCCGGGTCACCACCCGGGTGCCCTGCGCGGAGTACTTCGACATCCGGGACCGGGCGTTGCTCGCCCACGCGACCCAGGTCGATCCCGAGGGCCCGTGGTTCTCGGTCCCGCTGGACCTGCACAAGAGCGTCTGGCCGACCGAGGACTGGCAGCTGGTGCGCAGCCTGGTGGACGCTCCGCTGCCCGAGGACGACCTGTTCGCCGGCATCGCCGTGCCGGCCGATCAGTCGGGTCTGGCGTCGGTGGAGGTGGGTAGGGTTTCGGCATGATCCTGCTCGAGCTCGACCCTGATCTGGTCAAGCCGGGCTGGACGCCCCTCATCATCACCTTGCTGCTCGGGTTGGCGGTCGTGCTGCTGTTCCTGAGCATGCGCCGCCAGTTCCGCAAGATCAGCATTCCGCGGGCGGACGAGGTGGACGAGGAGTCGTCCCCCCCGCCGCCGGCCGACCCGACGCGCGAGGAACCGCCGGCCTCGTGACCGGCGGACGGTGAGGCAATGACGAATCGACTCCGGGACTCGCTGAGCCCATACCTGCGGCAGCACGCCGACAACCCGGTCGACTGGTTCGAGTGGGGCGAGGAGGCGTTCGCCGAGGCGGCCCGGCGGGAGGTGCCGGTCTTCCTCTCGGTTGGGTATGCGGCCTGCCACTGGTGCCACGTGATGGCACACGAGTCCTTCGAGGACCCCGCGACTGCGGAGACCCTCAACCGGAACTTCGTCTCGGTCAAGGTCGACCGCGAGGAGCGGCCAGACGTGGACGCGGTCTACATGCAGGCCACCCAGGGGCTGACCGGGCACGGCGGCTGGCCGATGAGTGTGTTCCTGACTCCGGACCGGCTGCCCTTCTTCGCCGGCACCTACTACCCGCCGACCCCGCGGCACGGGATGCCCTCGTTCCCACAGGTGCTGGGCGCGATCAGCGATGCCTGGGCCTCGCGTCGCGACGAGGTGCGACACAGCGCCACGACGATCGTCGGCGAGCTGGCCAAGCGGCAGATCGGCGCGGTGCCGGGAACCTTGACCGAGGCCGACTGCGCGGCGGCGATGACCCGGCTGCAGAGGGAGTTCGACCCGGCGACCGGCGGGTTCGGTGGCGCCCCCAAGTTCCCGCCGTCCATGGTGCTGGAGGCGCTGCTCCGGGACGGGAGCGAGCCCGCGATGGCCATGGTCGAGCGGACCGCGACGGCGATGGCCCGGGGCGGGATCTACGACCAGCTGGCCGGCGGGTTCGCGCGCTACAGCGTCGACGCCGGCTGGGTGGTGCCGCACTTCGAGAAGATGCTCTACGACAACGCGCTGCTGCTGGGCGCCTATACGCACTGGTGGCGGCGTACCGGGAACCCCCTGGCGGAGCGGGTGGTGGCCGAGACGGTCGACTGGCTGCTCACCGAGATGCGTACGGAGGAGGGCGCCTTCGCTGCCAGCCTGGACGCCGACTCGCTGGACCCGCACGCACACCTGCACGAGGGCGCGTACTACGTCTGGACTCCGGCCCAGCTCGTAGCGGTGCTCGGCGAGGACGACGGTGCGTGGGCCGCGGAGGTGTTCCGGGTGACGCCGGACGGCACGTTCGAGGCCGGGGCCTCGACGTTGCAGCTCCTGGCCGATCCGGACCCGGAGCGGCTGGCGTCGGTCCGCGAGCGGCTGCGGGAGGTCCGCTCGGAGCGATCCCGGCCGGCCCGTGACGACAAGGTGGTGGCCGCCTGGAACGGCTGGCTGGTGGACGCCCTGGTCTCGGCGGCGATGGTCTTCGACCGTTCCGACTGGCTGGTCGTCGCGGTCGAGGCTGCCGATGCGGTGTGGAGCCGGCACTGGTCCGGCGGCCGGCTGCGCCGGACCTCGCGGGACGGCCGGCCGAGCAGCGCGCCCGGGATCGCCGAGGACTACGCCGCCCTCGCGCAAGCTGCCGTCCGCCTGGCCACCGCGACCGGGGACCCGGTCTGGCTGGACCGGGCCCGATCCCTGGTCACGGTTCTGCTGGAGCAGTTCGACGACGGGGGAGCCGGCTTCTTCGACACGGCCGCCGACGCCGAGACGCTCTACACCCGACCCCAGGACCCGACCGACAATGCCACTCCCTCCGGGCTCAGCGCGGCGCTGCACGCACTGCGGCTGCTCGCCGAGCTGACCGGGGACACGGCGTACGCGGACCGGGCGGACCGGGCCGCGGCGAGCGTCGGCGGGGTGGCCGGGCAGGCGCCGCGGTTCGCCGGCTGGCTGCTGGCCGATGCGATCAGCAGCCTCCCGGGACATGCTCCGGTACAGGTCGCCATCGTCGGACCCGACGACCCGGCGCGGGCCGACCTGGTCCGGGCCGCCTGGCGGCAGGCCCCCGCCGGATCCGTGGTTCTGGCCGGCGCGCCGGACCAGCCGGGGTTCGCGCTGCTGGCCGACCGGCCGCTGCGCGACGGGCGGGCCACGGCGTACGTCTGCCGGGGGTTCGTCTGCCGGCTCCCGGTGACCTCGGTGGCGGCCCTGGTCGACCAGCTCGGCTAGGCCGCGGCTCCGTACGTCGCCAGCGAGATGGCGATGTAATGGCAGACGAAGCCGCCCAGGGTGCCGGCGTGGAAGATCTCGTGGAAGCCGAACCAGGCGGGCGACGGGTTGGGCCGTCGACGGCCGTAGACCACTGCGCCGATCGTGTAACAGAGGCCCCCGGCCAGGATCAGGGCCAGCACCGCGAGCCCGCCGTTGGCGTAGAAGGAACCCAGCCAGCCCAGCGCCGCCCAGCCCATCGCGATGTAGAGCGCTGTGTAGAGCCAGCGCGGCGCCGATAGCCAGACCAGCCGGAAAAGCAGACCGCCGAGCGCGGCCGTCCAGACGATGCTGAGCAGCAGCACCCGGGAGCCGCCGGAGAGCAGCAGCAGGGCCAGCGGGGTGTAGGTGGCGGCGATGAAGACGTAGATGTTCGCGTGGTCCAGCCGGCGCAGGATGCCGTCGGCCCGCGGTCCCCAGGTCCCGCGGTGGTAGAGCCCGCTGGTGCCGAAGAGCAGCACCGACGCGGCCAGGAAGACCGCGCCGCCGATCCGGCCGAGACTCGTCGGGGCCAGCACGACGAGCACGATGCCGGCCGCGAGGGCCAGCGGGGCGGCTCCGGCGTGCAGCCAGCCGCGCAGCCGCGGCTTGACCGCCTGGACGACCTCGCGGACCGGCGGTGACTCCACATCGCTCGTCGGCATGGTGCTCCTTCTACCGCGACCTGGGCCGCTTACTTGACAGGCCGTAAGTTACGGAACCGTAGGTTCCAGGGTAGGGGCGAAGGACTTTCCGGACAACTCCGGATGCCGGAGATACGCTGCCAGCCGTGGCCCGATTCGATCGCTGGCGCGAGTTCGTCGACCGGCTGCACCCCTCCGGGCTGCTGTACGCGACGTACGAGCACCGGCTGATCGCGGAGCTGGACCACGACCGGCTGCCGCGGCACGTGGCGGTGCTGGCCGACGGCAACCGGCGCTGGGCCCGGACCAATGCGCCGGGCCAGCCACTGGTGGCGGGCTACCAGGCCGGCGCGGACAAGCTCAAGGAGTTCGTCGAGTGGTGCGACGAGCTGGGCATCCCGGTGGTCACGCTCTGGGTGCTGTCCACCGACAACTTCGCCCGCAGCGGGGCGGAGGAGCTGGAGCCGCTGCTGGCGGTGATCGAGCAGATGGTGACGGACCTGGCCGCCACCCGACGGTGGCGGGTGCACCCGGTGGGTGCGCTGGACCTGCTGCCCAAGGAGTGCGCCATGCGGCTGAAGACGGCCGGCGAGGACACCGCGGACCTGGACGGAATGCTGGTCAACATTGCCGTGTCCTACGGCGGCCGGCACGAGCTGCGGGACGCCGTGCGCTCGCTGCTGGCCAAGGAGGCCCGGCAGGGCACCCCTATCTCCCAGCTGGCCGAGACCCTGGACATCGACCAGATCGCCGAGCACCTCTACACCAAGGGCCAGCCCGATCCCGACCTGATCATCCGGACGTCGGGGGAGCAGCGGCTGTCGGGGTTCCTGATGTGGCAGTCGGCGCACAGCGAGTTCTACTTCTGCGAGGCGTTGTGGCCGGACTTCCGCAAGGTCGACTTCATCCGCGCGCTCCGGTCCTACGGCCAGCGGGAGCGCCGCTTCGGCCGCTGACCACCCACAACCCCACTTCGCGCTACTCCAGGGCGGTTCGCGCCAGGCCGACCTAGCGCGGACCGCCCGAAAGCAACGCGAAGTGCGCAGGAGCGACAGGTTTCGGGGAGTTTGCGATCGGGTGAAGAAGCGGCGTGGCTCTTTCCGGCGACCCCGGCCCCGACGTACCGTCGAGGAGCGAGCCGCAGAACATGCGGACCGCCTGGGAGGCGATGCATGCACCGTCGCACGGGCCGACTGCCGGATCTCTCCGGTTGGCGGTATCCGACCCGGTCCACCACGTAACCGTGGGGCCGGGCGCGGGACCGCGTACGGCTCCCAAGAAGGGACATCTCGTGTCTTCTGCAGTCCCGGTCCGTACCTACGTCGTCGACACATCCGTCCTGCTGAGCGATCCGCAGGCCCTCCGCCGGTTCGCCGAGCACGACGTCGTCCTCCCCGTGGTGGTGATCACCGAGCTGGAGGCCAAGCGTCACCACAGCGAGCTGGGCTACTTCGCCCGCACCGCGCTCCGTCACCTGGACGAGCTGCGCATCGTGCACGGCCGTCTGGACGCGCCGGTCCCGGTCAACGACCAGGGCGGCACGGTGCACGTCGAGCTGAACCACACGGACCCCGCGATCCTGCCCGCCGGCTTCCGGCTGGGCGACAACGACTCGCGCATCCTGGCGGTGGCGCTGAACTTCGCGGCCGACGGTCGCGACGTGACCCTGGTGTCGAAGGACCTGCCGATGCGGGTCAAGGCCTCGGCCGTCGGGCTGAACGCGGAGGAGTACCGGGCCGAGCTCGCGGTGGAGAGCGAGTGGACCGGGATGACCGAGCTCGACGTCGCGCCCGCCGACCTGGACCGGCTCTACGAAGTGGGCACCGTTGATCTGGACCAGGCCCGCGACCTGCCCTGCCACACCGGCGTGGTGCTGCTCAGCGGCAAGTCCTCGGCGCTCGGCCGGGTCACCCCGAGCAAGGAGCTCAAGCTGGTCAAGGCCGACCGGGACGCGTTCGGCATCCACGGCCGGTCCGCCGAGCAGCGGGTCGCCCTGGACCTGCTCCTCGACCCGTCGGTCGGCATCGTCTCCCTGGGTGGCCGGGCGGGCACGGGCAAGTCCGCACTGGCGCTGTGCGCTGGGCTGGAGGCCGTGCTCGAGCGGCGGCAGCACTCCAAGGTCGTGGTCTTCCGCCCGTTGTACGCGGTGGGCGGACAGGAGCTGGGCTACCTGCCGGGCACCGAGGGGGAGAAGATGGCACCCTGGGCGCAGGCGGTGTTCGACACCCTCGGCGCGGTGACCTCCAAGGTGGTCCTCGACGAGGTGGTCGACCGGGGACTGCTCGAGGTGCTGCCGCTGACCCACATCCGCGGGCGCTCCCTGCACGACGCGTTCGTCATCGTCGACGAGGCGCAGTCGCTGGAGCGCAACGTGCTGCTCACCGTGCTGAGCCGGATCGGCCAGGACTCGCGGGTGGTGCTCACCCACGACGTCGCCCAGCGGGACAACCTCCGGGTCGGCCGGCATGACGGGGTCGTGGCGGTCGTGGAGAAGCTGAAGGGTCACCCGTTGTTTGCGCACATCACCCTGCACCGCTCCGAGCGCTCGCCGATCGCCGCGCTGGTGACCGAGATGCTGGAGGACGTCACCGTCTGACTTCGAGGGCGGCCGCCGGCACGTTTGCGTCGGATGTTCACAAACGCGCGAAGCAGCGTCCGGGAACGGCGCGTTCGGCACCGAAACGTCACAAACGAGTACGCCGGCGAGGCCCGTGTCTGGCCTGAGATCTGTCTCACGTTACGGCGTGAACATTTCGTTTCGATAACGACGTGTGCCAAGGTAGCGACCGTGCGCCGTCTCGCCCAGCATGCCCTGGCCGGAGCGGGCTTCGCTGCCGTGGTCACGGCGATCAGCGTGGTGGGGCTGAGCAGCCCGGCCGCGGACGACGTGGCCACCGCCGTGCCGGCCGGCGTGACCTCCACCTCAGCCGCCCCGGCCCCCCCGGCCGACCGGGTGCGCGAGGATGCCGAGCTGCGGCTGGCCGTGCAGCAGGCCCGACGTCAGGACGTCGCCACCGTGAAGGCGGAGCGGGCGCGCGTCAAGGCGGCCAAGCGGGCGGCGAAGCGGTCGTCCCTACTGCAAAAGCGGACCAAGGCCATCTCCGCCGAGCACGGCAAGCTGGAGGCCGCGGCGAAGAGGGCCGCCGAGGAGGCGGCCGAGCGGAAGCGGGCCATCGCCAACCGTGGGTACCGGCCCGGCACCACCGACCCGCGCGAGATCGCCCGCCAGATCATGAAGAACAAGTACGGCTACAGCGAGTCCGACTACGACTGCTTCAACAACATCATCATCCGCGAGAGCATGTGGGACATCGACGCGACGAACCCCAGCTCGGGCGCGTACGGGATTCCGCAGGCGCTGCCCGGATCCAAGATGGCCAGCGCGGGCAGCGACTGGCGGACCAACCCGGCCACCCAGATCATCTGGGCGATCGGGTACATGAAGGACCGCTACGGCAGCCCTTGCGCCGCGTGGAGCTTCAAGAGGGCCAACGGCTGGTATTAGCCGCTAGCTCGGGCGTCGGGTCATGGCCAGGACGTCGAGGGCGGCGTCCAGCTCGTCCTCGGTGAGGCTGCCGTCGGTGACGTAGCCCGACCGCAGCACCACCTCGCGGATGGTCACGTTCTCGGCCAGCGCCTTCTTGGCCACCGCGGCGGCGTTCTCGTAGCCGATGTAGCGGTTGAGCGGGGTGACGATCGACGGCGAGGACTCGGCCAGGGTCCGGCAGTGCTCGACGTTGGCGACGATCCCGACGACGCAGCGGTCGGCCAGCA
>DATHBQ010000293.1:0-13780 GCA_035296105.1 Propionibacteriaceae bacterium
GTCAAAGAGCAGGTCCCCGGCGGCGAAGCCGACAAGCCCACCGAGATCCCGCCGAAGGGCTGGCTCCAGGTCGTCAAGCGCGGCTGGGCGGAGGCCAAGACCGACCAGGTGCCACTGCTGGCCGCCGGCGTCGCCTTCTACGCCTTCCTGGCCATCTTCCCCTTGGTGATCGCCACCGTGCTGATCTACAGCCTCGTCGTCCCGCCGGACCAGATCGCCGCGCAGATCGGTCAGCTGACCGAAGGGATGCCCGGGGATGTCAGCCGGCTCATCACCGAGCAGATCACCGTGGCGTCGTCGCAGCAGACCGGCGCCGGGATCGGCCTCGCCTTCGCCATCCTGCTGGCGCTGTGGAGCGCGTCCGGCGGCATGGGCAACCTGATGACCGCCATCAGCACGGCGTACGACGAGGAGGAGAAGCGCTCGTTCATCAAGAAGCGGGCCCTCGCCCTGGTGCTGACCATCGGCGCCATCGTCTTCCTGATCGTCATGCTCAGCCTCGTGGCCGTGTTCCCGATCATCGCCGACCTGATCGACAACGGCGTGGTCCGATTCTTCCTGCAGGTGGCTCGCTGGGTGCTGCTGGCTGTCCTGATCTCCATCGCCCTGGCCGTGCTCTACCGGGTGGCCCCGGACCGCGACGGTCCCAAGATGCGCTGGGTGTCGGTCGGCGCGGCCGCGGCGACGGTGCTGTGGCTGATCGCCTCGATCGGCTTCTCGGTCTACGTGGCCAACTTCGGCAACTACGCCAAGACCTACGGTGCCCTCGCCGGCATCGTGGTCATGCTCTTCTGGCTGTGGATCACCTCCTACGCGATCCTGCTCGGCGCTGAGATCAATGCCGAGGCCGAGCAGCAGACCATTCGCGACACCACCAAGGGACCCGAGGCTCCGCTGGGCGAGCGGGACGCCGTGAAGGCCGACACCCTGCCGGATCCGGAGACCGGTGACGACCCAAAAGAGCAGCAGGCCAAGGAGAAAAGGTGAGTACCAGCATCGGATCGCCGGGCGACAACACCCTCCCGGCCAGCCCGTCGTCCGCCGGCTCCACGTCCGCTGGCTCCACCTCAGCCAGCGCGTCGCCGGCCGACGCCTCCCTCGGTGACCTGGTCAAGGCCATGTCCGCCGACCTCAGCCGCCTGGTCCGCGACGAGATGCAGCTGGCCCAGGTCGAGCTCAGCGCCAAGGCCAAGACCGCTGGGGTCGGCATCGGAGCATTCGGCGGGGCGGGCGTGCTCGCCTTCTACGGCGTGGCCGTGCTGATCGCCGCCGCCGTACTGGGCCTGGCTCTGGTCCTGCCGGCCTGGCTGGCGGCACTGATCGTCGGCGTCGTGGTGCTGGCCATCGCCGGCGTGGCGGCCCTGATCGGGAAGAAGAAAGTCAGCGAGGCCGCACCGGCGGTGCCGGAGCGGACCGTGGCCAGCGTGAAGGAAGACGTGGCCGAGATCAAGGAGAGCATCAAGCGATGACCGAACCCGCCCCGCCGCCCGCCAAGGACGCTTCCGCCGAGGAGATCGAGGCTGACATCGAGGCCACCCGGGAGCGGCTGGCCGAGTCGGTCGACGCGCTCGCCGACAAGGTGAACGTCAAGGCCCGGGCCCAGGAGAAGGTCGACCAGACCAAGCAGCAGGCTCGGGACAAGGTCGACGAGACCAGGCAGCAGGTCCGGGAGAAGGCCGACCAGGCCAAGGAGCAGGTCCGGGAGAAGGCCGACCGGGCGCGGACGAAGGGGACGGAGCTGCTCGGACAGGCGAAGCAGGCTCCGCGGCCGGTGCAGCTGGCCGTGCTGGTGGTACCGGTGCTGGTCCTGCTGGTGGTGATCATCCGGCGGATCCGCCGCCGGTCGTAGGCTCGAACTCGTCAGTTCTCGCGTGAAGGAGCATTCGTGGTCTCAGCAGCAAAGCTCGCCTACCGCCCGGTCGGCATCCTCGCCAGCATCGCCGCCGGTGCGATCGCCAGCGCCGCGTTCAAGCAGATCTGGAAGCGGGTGGCCGACGAGGACGACGCCCCCAGCGCCCTGCAGTCGGAGTACTCGCTCGGCCAGATCCTGCTGGCGGCGGCCCTCCAGGGCGCCATCTTCGCCGCCGTGAAGGCCCTGATCGACCGCGGCGGGGCCAAGGGCTTCCAGCGGCTGACCGGCAGCTGGCCGGGCGACTAGCCGCAGTCGCACCTGAGCACCGGGCGCCCACCTCGCAACCATCCGCCCTCGCAGGCTCGGGCTCCCGCCAGACCCGTCCACGCTCGGCCAGCATCGGACCGTCAGGTGCTCTTGACGTACACGCGGGCTAGGACACACAACTCCACCAGTAGCGAGTTTCTCGCCCTCTTCGGCCGACCGGAGGGGCCAGAACTCGTCACTGGTGGAGTTTCTTCCTCAGCAGCGGGTTCAGGGCGAGAAGAGCAGCACCAGGCCGGCGCAGGTGTAGCCGACCATCACCAGCAGCATCGGCAGCTGGCCGACCAGCGCCCGGTCGGGCGGGAGCAGGCGTACGGCCAGCTCGTGGGCGCAGACGATGCCCAGGACGTGGCCGCCGATGATGGCCAGCAGCTGGATCAGCGCGATCGCCGTCGGGTAGTTGAAGATCGCGGCGTTGACCCCCATCTCCGCCGAGCCGAAGACGTTCCAACCGCGTCCGAGCGGGTCCGACCAGTTGATGGCGGTGCGCTGGCCCTCCACCACCAGCAGCGTGGCGTAGTGGGCGATCGCGTAGCCGATCACGATCGGTACCACCGAGGGCACCATCAGCAGGGGGTACGCCCGGGCCCGGCGGTCACCGTAACGGCCCATCCAGGCCGCCGCGAGGGCGAAGGTGACCAGCACGATCCCGATCATGGCCAGCAGGCCGACCGTGCCCCAGGCCACCGTGGTGAGGCCGGAGCTCTGCACGGTGGTGATCCAGAAGCTGGTGTTGGCGAAGCTGTCGAAGGCGGTGCTGCCGAGCAGGATGGCCACTACGGCGACGCTGCCGGGTGGTGCGCGCCAGTGGCTGAGGTGGGCCAACGGGTTGACCAGGCGCAGTCCGCCGTCCCCGCGGGTCCACGGCGAAACCTGCTCGACGGAGCCGGCGTAGGCCTCGAACGGGTCGGCGGCGCCGATCCAGCGCCGGCCGAAGACGATCGCGCCGATCACCCCGAGCACCAGCCAGGCCAGCGCCCACACCCGCAGCACGGCCAGTGTGGTGCGGTCGGGCTGCACCAGCTCCAGCCAGGCGAAGGCGAACAGCGCCGCCGCCGCGGGCCAGACGCCGATCCGCTCCGGCAACCGAACCAGACCCTGTTCCGGGTTGATGCCCGCCAGCCGGCTCAATCCGTTCTGGACCGTCCGGAGCGGGTTGGTCGCCCGCCAGAATCCGCCGAGCAGCAGCGAGATCGGCACCAGCCCGACCCACACCCAGACGAAGACGAAGCCGAAGACCGGGTTGGTCAGCAGGTCCTGGCCAGCCATCAGAGCCAGCCCGGCCCAGGCGTACACGGCCAGCACCGCACATCGGCTGACCAGCCGGGTCGCCGGGTGGTCGACCAGCCGGGTGAGACCGGGCAGCGACCGACCGGTCAGCTCGGTGAACCGCGGTCGCCGCCAGGCCAGCAGCAGCACCAGGAAGGACACGGCGAGCGCCAGCGCGGCGCCGACGACCACGTACCCGAAGGGCAGCGGAAGGTCGTGCCGGGACGCGATCCCGTGCAGGGGTACGAGCATCAGTCAGCAGCGCGACGTCAGCGGGCGTTCAGGATGACGATGACCTTCTCGAGATGGTGGGACTCCACCTCGTAGCTGCCCGGGCTGTTGAGGGTGAACTCGCCGGACACCTTCTTCCCGGCCGGGACCTCGAGCTCGTAGCCGTCGCCCTCGGTGTGGGCGTGCACCTCGTCGTGGTCGTCGCTGGTGACGTTCAGCACGATGGTCTGGCCGACCTCGACATCGACCTTCTTGCCGTTGGGGGTGACCTGGCCGTCGGCGATGGTGATGTCGATGGTCACCGAGTTGGCGGCGCTGGTCTCGCTGGGCGTGGGCGACGGCGTAGCCGACCCCGATGCGCTGGGACTCGCCGAGACGGAGACCGACGGGCTCGGGGTCGCGTTGGTGGCCTCCGGACTCGGGCTGGCCGTACCGGCAGGTGCACTCGTGCAACCGATCAGCGCAAGCCCGGTGAACAGTCCGCCCAACACGAGTCCGGCCATGCGTCGCCCCGTCGGCGAACTAGTCATCGGTGAAAGTGCCCTCTCCGCCGTCCGGTCATGGGACGGCCGTGTAGAAGTAACGTAACGGGTTCCGACAAGTTCCCAGCCGCAGGAGGGTCGGATCATGCCACAGCGCCTCACCGCCTTCGAGGTGTCGTTGCTGGCGCTGGACACCGCGCACACGCCGGGCCACGTCGGCACGATCGACATCTTCGATCCGGGCAGCGAGAGCTTCGACTATGAGCGGCTGATCGGGCTGATCCGGGACCGCATCGCGTACGTGCCTCGCTACCGGCAGCGGGTACGCGGCGTGCCGGCCCGGCTGGCCGGTCCGGTGTGGGTGGACGACGAGGGCTTCGACCTCACCTTTCACGTCCGCCGCTCGGCGCTTCCCCGACCGGGTACGCCGGAGCAGCTGCGGGAGTTCGTCGGCCGGATCCTGGCTCGGCGGCTCGACCGGTCCCGCCCGCTCTGGGAGGTCTACCTGGTAGAGGGTCTGGCCGAAAACCAGTTCGCCCTGGTCAGCAAGACCCATCTGGCCCTGGTCGACGGGCTGGACACCGTGGACATCGGCCAGGTGCTGCTCGACTCCTCGCCGGACGCCGTCAGCCGCACGGGCGGCGCCGCTGATCAGGCCTGGCAACCGCTGCCCGAGCCCTCGTCGCTCGAGTTGGCCCTCGGGGCGATGTGGGAGAACGCACAGGACCCCGCGCTCGCGGTGGACAACCTGCGCGGGGCGCTCACCAGTGCCCTCGGCGTGGCGGTCGCGGTCGGTGAGGTGGTCGGCGGCATCGGAGGTGCGCTGGGTGAGCTGGCCGGTGACGCCCTACGCGGTCCGCGCCCGCTGCGGTCGCCGCTGGCCGGGCTGGTCTCCGAGCAGCGCCGCTACGCCACGGCCTCGATGCGGCTGACCGACCTCCGGGCGGTCCGGGCGGCGCACTCGCAGACCATCAACGACGTGGTTCTGGCAGTGGTCACCGGGGGCCTGCGGTCCTGGCTGCTGACCCGCGGCGAGTCGATCGGGTCAGGCAGCTCGCTGACCGCGCTGGTGCCGATGAGCGTCACCGAGGACGACGTCGAGCCAACCTCGTTGGGTAGCCAGGTCGCGCCGCACCTGCAGCGGTTGCCGATCGGGGAGCCGAACGCCCTGATGCGGCTGCACCAGGTGGCCTACGCCACCCAGGCCCACAAGGACACCGGACGCGCGGTGGGCGCCCGCTCGCTGTCCGACATCGCCGGGTTCGCCCCGGCGACCCTCCATACGCTCGGCGTCCGGGTCTCCGCCGAGGTGATGCGGAAGCAGCACGACCTGCTGGTCACCAACGTGCCCGGTCCACAGGTGCCGCTGTACGCCGCCGGAGCCCGGTTGGCCGCCAGCTATCCCGCGCTGCCGCTCTCCGCCGGTCACCTGCTGACCATCGGGGTGACGTCCTACAACGGGGAGGTGTTCTTCGGCCTGACCGCCGATCGGGACGCAGTCCGTGACCTGGACGTGCTGGCCCAGTGCCTGACCGATGCCCTGGAGGAGCTGCTGGACACCACGGTCCGCGCCAGGCGGGTCCGGCAACCCACCCGGAAGGCGACCCCGGCGGCCCGGCGCGCGGCGGCCAAGAAGTCGGCCGCTCGGCAGGAGGCGGCCACCCGCAAAGCGACCGGGCAGAAGCGGGCGGCGGTGCGGAACCTCGTGGCCGGAGAGCGCCGACCACCGACCCGGCAGCCGGCAGCGGGCCCGCCGGAGGACACGGCGATGGGCACCTCGGAGTCCACGGCCGCCAAGGCGACCGCCAAGAAGGCGCCGGCCGCGAAGACCACGGAAACTGCCGCAGCGGAGCGACCCGTCAAGAGGACGGCAACCAAAAAGGCCGCAACCAAGCAGGCGGCGACCGAGAAGGCGCCGGGCCGGACCCTGATCGAACCGGCGACCGACGCGGGATGACCACCCTGGTGTTCGTCCCGGTCGACCGGGAGACGGCCGACGCGCTGCGGACCGGCACCGACCCGGGACCTCGGCCCGGCTGTGCCCCGACGGCGGAACTGGCGGCAAGTACCGGTCCGGACGCGGTGGCCGAGGAGGTCGAGTTCGCGGCGCTCAGCCACGCGGGCGTCCTGGCCCTGACCTCGACCACCGACCCGCTGCGTCTGGTGCTGGCCGCGGACGTCGAGGCAGTCCAGGTGGAGGAGTCGGGCGACGGGCTCGGTCAGGTGGTCGTCGCCGGGCTTCGGTGGCCGCAGGTGCAGTCGCTGTTCGCCGACGAGCCGGACGCCGCCGCGGCCGTGGCCGCCGCCCGGGCCGCGGCGGAGGGACGGACATTGACCGAGGCGCTCGAACTCGACGAGGTCGCGCAGCTGCTGGACGCGTACGACCTGCTGTGGTTCGCCCCCGAGGAGCTGGAACACTCCTGACCCGCGGATTGTCAGTGTGGTCAGGCAGAATGGTGCTATGCCCCGATCAATCTGGAAAGGCGCGATCTCCTTCGGCCTGGTGACCATCCCGGTCAAGCTGTACTCGGCGACCGAGGAGAAGGACATCAGCTTCCGGCAGGTGCACGCCGAGGATGGTGGCCGCATCCGCTACAAGCGGGTGTGTGAGAAGGATGGCGAGGAGATCCCGTACCCGGAGATCGCCAAGGGCTATGAGCTCCCGGACGGCCGGATGGTGATACTGCAGGCCGAGGACTTCGAGGCGCTGCCGCTGTCGACCACCAAGTCGGTCGAGGTGGTGCAGTTCGTCGACGACGACGAGGTCGACCCGACCTACTTCAACAAGACCTACTTCCTGCAGGCCGATGGCCCCGGCGTGAAGCCGTACGTGCTGCTGCGGGACGCGCTGACCAAGAGCGGGCAGAGCGCGGTGGTCAAGGTGGCGCTGCGCTCGCGGGAGGCGCTGGCGCTGATCCGACCCAAGGACGGCGTGCTGCTGATGCACACCATGCTCTGGCCGGACGAGCTGCGGGACGGGTCGTTCGCCGCCCCACCGGAGGACGTTCGGGTGTCCGACGCCGAGGTGACCATGGCCCAGTCGTTCATCAGCGCACTGGCCGGCGACTTCAATCCCGAGGACTTCACCGACTCCTACCGGGAGGCGCTGGAGACCCTGGTGATGAGCAAGGCCGACGGCGTACCGCTGGCTGAGGAGCCGGAAGCTCCGCCGGAGGCGGAGGTCGTCGACCTGGTCGCCGCCCTGCGGGCGTCGGTCGAGGCGGCCAAGAAGCGCCGGGAGGAGGCCGGGCAGGCCAAGGCGATCTGAGCCCGGCTCGTCCCGTCAGGTTTCCCGCGAACAACCTACGCGCGGGTAGCCTGACCAGGGTGGACGCCGTCACCCAGGTCCCCCCGCCCGCCAACGAGCCGGTGCTCAGCTACGCGCCGGGCAGCCCCGAGCGCGCGACGCTCGAGGAGCGTCTGAAGGAGCTGGCCGCCGCCGACCCGGTCGAGCTGCCCGCGACCATCGGCGATCAGACCCGGATGGCCGGCGGGCCGACGTTCGAGGTCACCATGCCGTCCGACCACGCCCACGTCCTCGGACGGTCGGCCATCGCCACGACGGCCGATGCCACCGCGGCGATCGAGGCGGCCCAGCAGGCGCGTCAGGACTGGGCGACGATGAGCTTCGACGACCGGGCCGCGATCTTCCTGCGGGCGGCCGATCTGCTCGCCGGTCCCTGGCGGGCCACCCTGAACGCCGCCACGATGCTCGGCCAGGGCAAGACGGTGCAGCAGGCTGAGATCGACGCCGCGTGCGAGCTGATCGACTTCTGGCGGTTCAACGTCGCGTTCGCCCGGGAGGTCCTGGCCAACCAGCCGATCTCCTCACCCGGGGTGTGGAACCGGACCGACTACCGGCCCCTGGACGGGTTCGTCTACGCCATCACGCCGTTCAACTTCACCGCCATTGCCGCCAACCTGCCGAGCGCTCCGGCGCTGATGGGCAACACCGTGCTGTGGAAACCCAGTCCGACCCAGCAGTTCGCCGCCCAGTTCACGATGGAGCTGCTGCAGGCGGCCGGACTCCCGCCGGGGGTGATCAACCTGCTGCCCGGCGACGGGGTAGCGGTGTCGGAAGTGGCGCTGACCCATCCCGAGCTGGCCGGGATCCACTTCACCGGTTCGACCACGACCTTCCAGCACCTGTGGCAGGCGGTCGGGACGCACATCGACCGCTACCGCGCGTACCCGCGGCTGGTGGGGGAGACCGGGGGCAAGGACTTCGTCGTCGCCCACCCGAGCGCGAACCCGGACGTGCTGCGCACCGCGCTCATCCGGGGCGCGTTCGAGTACTCCGGGCAGAAGTGCTCGGCGGCCTCCCGGGCATACGTCGCCCGCAGCGTCTGGGAGCGCGTGCGCGACGACCTGGTCGCCGAGACCGAGAGCCTGGCGGTCGGCGATGTCCGCGACCTCCGCAACTTCACGTCGGCGGTGATCGACGAGCGGGCCTTCGCCAAGCACCGGGCGGCGATTGAGAGGGCCCGGGCCACCTCGGGGGTGGAGATCATCGCCGGTGGGAAGACCGACGACGAGCGTGGCTGGTTCGTCCGGCCTACGCTGGTGACCACCGAGGACCCGCGGGACGAGGTGCTGACCACCGAGTACTTCGGCCCGATCCTGGGGATCTACGTCTATCCGGACACCGAGTTCGCCGACGTGCTGGACGAGGTGGACCGGAGTGGGCCGTACGGGTTGACCGGGGCGGTGATCGCCGACGACCGGACCGCGCTGGTGCAGGCCAGCCAAGCGCTGCGGCACGCGGCCGGCAACTTCTACCTCAACGACAAGCCCACGGGTGCCGTGGTCGGTCAGCAGCCGTTCGGGGGCTCCCGGACCTCCGGCACCAACGACAAGGCCGGCTCGATGTGGAACCTGATCCGCTGGAGCAGCCCACGCTCGATCAAGGAGACCCTGGTCCCGCCGACCGCAACCGGCTACCCACACATGGCCTGACGGAGCTACCTGAATTCGCTACGCCAGTGGAGCCCGGAGGCGCCGACACGCCGCGTGGCAGTGAAACGCGCGTAGTGAATCCGGGTCAGGAGGCGGTCCTGCCCGCCAGCCAACGGTCGCCGACCTCCTGCTGGGTGCGGAAGCCGGCCAGCACGGCCGGGGCGGAGCTCTCCTCAAGCTTGCGGCCGAGCAGCGGGATGTTGACCTTCAGCTCGCCGTCGAGCGCGACGGTAGAGCCGCGGCCGCCCGGGGCGATCCGCAGGTCTCCGGTGAGGCGGACCGGCTGCCCGGTGACGGTCATGGTCAGCGCCGCGGTGCGCGTGCCGTCGCCGCCGGCGTCGGCCCACTGCACCTCCTCGACGATGGTCAGCTGCGGTCCGGTGAAGCGAGCCGCCGACTCCGGCGCGGGAAGCGTCCGCGAGGAGCGGGTGCTGCTGCCGTTCACCGCCACGTCATAGCTGATGGACTGGCTCGCCACACAGACCTCTTCGAGGTAGGCCTGGTCGGTCATCATCGCGTACACCTCCTCCGGCGTCGCCGCGAAGTCCAACCCAGTGGAGATGTCCATGCCTCCATTCTGGCCTACCGCCCGGCGCCGTTCCGGCGCCGGGGGCACAGCCGCGGGAGTCCGGGCGGCTAAGGTCGGATCGGAGTCGCACAGCGGAGTGCAGCAGCGGATTGGTGAGGTGTCGTGACCACGTTCGAGGTGGAGCTGGAGCGGGAGAAGTCGGAGAAGATCGGGTTGATCGCGGCCCGCGGTGCCAAGGCGGCCGCGGAGGTCGGGCAGGACCCGGACGACGTCGAGGAGTTCCTGCGCCACTACTTCCGGCACGTCGACGCGATGGACATGGACGAGCGCACGGTCGAGGACCTGCTCGGACTGGTGGAGAGCCATTACCGCCTGGCCAGCCAGCGCCCGGCCGCCCGCGCGGCCATCGCCATCCGTACGCCGAGCCAGCGGGACGACGGCTGGACCGCCGGCGGTGCCACCGTGGTCCAGATCGTCACCGACGACCGGCCGTTCCTGGTCGACTCGGTGACCATGGAGGTGCTCCGCCAGGGTTGGACCATCCGCGAGGTGTTCCACCCGCAGTTCCTGGTCCGTCGGGACCTCGGAGGCACTCTGCGTGGCATCCTCACCGCGGCCCAGGCCGATGGCGACCCGACGGCGCTGCCCGAGTCGTGGATGCACTTGGAGATCCTGCCGCCGGCCCGGCCGGACGCGCCCGTCCCGGCCGCGGCCGATCTCGAGCAGGGACTGCTCGAGGTGCTGCGCCTGGTCGAGGAGGCGGTCGAGGACTGGCAGAAGATGATCACCCGGTCCGAGGAGACCATCGCCCTGCTCGGCGACCCGGCGCGGACCGCCGGCCGACGGGATGAGGCCGCGGGGGCCCGGGAGCTGCTGGCCTGGCTGAACGCCAACCACTTCACCTTCCTCGGCTACCGGGAGTACCGGCTGGTCGACGCGGCGGACGCCGACGGCGACGGTACGCCGGTCCGGTTCGTCCCCGTCCCGGCCACCGGGCTGGGCATCCTGCGGGCGGACGCAGACGCCCCTGGCGCCTTCGGGGCCCTGCCGCCGACGCACGGCCGGATCGACCTGATGGTCATCACCAAGGACAACTACAAGTCCCGGATACACCGACCGGCCTACCTGGACTACCTCGGCATCCGGCTGTTCGACGACGACGGCCGGATGACGGGGGAGCGACGCTTCCTCGGGCTGTTCTCCTCGGCGGCCTACTCCGAGAGCGTGACCCGGGTGCCGGTGCTGAGGCAGAAGGCGGCGGCGATCCTGCGGCACACCGGCTACAGCGAGCAGAGCCACGGCGGCAAGGCCGTGATGGACGTGCTGGAGACCTACCCGCGGGACGAGCTGTTCCAGGCGCGCATGATCGAGCTGGCCGGCACGGTGGAGAAGCTGGCCCACCTCAAGGAGCGCCGCCAGGTCCGGCTGTTCGTCCGCCACGACGCGTACGGCCGCTTCCTGTCCTGCCTGGTCTACCTGCCCCGGGACCGCTACACGACCACCGTCCGGCTGCGGATGGAGGACATCCTGATCCGCCGGCTGGGTGCGGCGTCGGTGGACTACACCGCCCGGGTCAGCGAGTCGGTGCTCGCCCGGCTGCACTTCGTGGTCCGGATGCCGCTGGGCGAGACGACCGGCGAGGTCGACGTACGCGGGCTGGAGCGCGAGCTCACGCTGGCCACCCGGTCGTGGACCGATGAGTTCGCCGATCTGATCGCCGACGCGGACGACACGGAACGGCTGGCCACGCTGGTCGGCGGACTGCCCGAGGGCTACAAGGAGGACTACACCCCGCGCCAGGCCGTCCAGGACCTCGCCGCGCTGACCGCCCTGGCCGGGGACCACGACATGTCCATGGCGCTCTACGTCCCCGACCGCGAGGCCGGCGAGGCGGACCTGCGGCTGAAGATCTTCCGCCGGGACGCGTCGATGTCCCTGTCGGCGATCCTGCCGCACCTGACTCTGCTCGGCGTCGACGTGATCGACGAGCGCCCGTACGAGCTGGGGCTCGGGTCCGGCGAGCGGGGTTACGTCTACGACCTCGGGCTGGCCGTGCCCGGCGGCACCGAGGCCATCCGCTCCACGTGGGGCCCAGCGGCCCGCGAACAGTTCATGGACGCGTTCTCCGCCTCCTACCGCGGGCTGACCGAGGCGGACGGCTTCCAGGCCCTGGTGATGCGGGCCGACCTCGGCTGGCGTGACGTCACGCTACTGCGGGCGCTCGGCCGCTACCTGCGGCAGGTCGGTGTGACCTACAGCCAGACCTACATCGCCTCGGCACTTACTGCCAACGTCGACCTCGCCCGGCAGCTGGTCACCCTGTTCGCGACCCGCTTCGACCCGGAGCGGCCGCTCGACCAGCAGGCCCGGGAGTCCAAGGCCGCCGAGCTGGTCACCGCCATCGAGACCGGGCTCAACGACGTGGCCAGCCTCGACCACGACCGGATCATCCGGTGGTACCTGACCGTGCTGTCCACGATGGTGCGGACCAACTTTTACGCCTCCGGTCGCCAGGCCATCGCGCTCAAGCTCACCCCTCGCGCGATCCCCGACCTGCCGGCCCCGCGGCCGGAGTTCGAGATCTTCGTCTACGCGCCGCGGCTGGAGGGCGTGCACCTGCGGTTCGGCCGGGTCGCCCGCGGCGGACTGCGGTGGTCCGACCGGGCCGAGGACTTCCGCACGGAGATCCTGGGCCTGGTCAAGGCGCAGATGGTGAAGAACACCGTCATCGTGCCGGTGGGCGCCAAGGGTGGCTTCTACGCCAAGCGGCTGCCCGACCCCGGAAACCGGGACGCCTGGATGGCCGAGGGCGTGGCCTGCTACCAGCTGTTCATCAGCAGCCTGCTGGACCTCACCGACAACCTGGTCGACGGCGCCGTGGTGCCGCCGCCGGACGTCATCCGCTACGACGGCGACGACCCGTACCTGGTGGTGGCGGCGGACAAGGGCACCGCCACCTTCTCCGACATCGCCAACCAGATCTCGCTGGACCGGGACTTCTGGCTGGGGGACGCGTTCGCCTCCGGCGGATCGGCCGGCTACGACCACAAGGCCATTGGCATCACCGCCCGGGGCGCCTGGGTCTCGGTGCAGCGGCACTTCCGCGAGATGGGTGTGGACCCGCAGACCACCGACTTCACCTGCGTGGGCATCGGGGACATGAGTGGCGACGTGTTCGGCAACGGGATGCTGCTCAGCCGCCACACCAAGCTGATCGCCGCCTTCGACCACCGGCACGTCTTCGTCGACCCCGACCCCGATCCGGAACGCAGCTTCGCCGAGCGGGAGCGGCTGTTCGCGCTGCCCCGGTCCAGCTGGGCCGACTACGATCCGGGGCTGATCTCGGCCGGTGGCGGGGTGTTCCCGCGGTCGGCCAAGTCGATCCCGATCAGCGAGCCGATGCGGACGGTGCTGGGCCTGGCCCGGACGGTCGAGAACCTGACTCCGACCGAGCTGATCAGCGCCATCCTCAAGGCCCCGGTCGACCTGCTCTGGAACGGCGGCATCGGCACCTACGTCAAGGCCGCGGCCGAGTCCCACGCCGAGGTCGGGGACAAGGCCAACGACGGGCTGCGGGTGAACGGTGCCGACGTACGCGCCCGCTGCATCGGCGAGGGCGGCAACCTCGGCCTGACCCAGCTGGGCCGGATCGAGTACGTGATGTGCGGCGGTCGGATCAACACCGACTTCGTGGACAACTCCGCCGGGGTGGACACCTCCGACCACGAGGTGAACATCAAGATCCTGCTGCACAACGAGGTCACCGCCGGCCGGCTGAGCCTGGCCGAGCGGGACGAGCTGCTGGCCTCGATGACCGACGAGGTCGCGGGACTGGTGCTGGCCCACAACTACGACCAGAACCTGGCGGTGGCCAACGCGGTGCACGGGGCGGCATCCATGGTGCACGTGCACGAGGACTGGATGGAGCGCCTGGAGGACAAGGGGCTGCTGGACCGGGAGATCGAGTTCCTGCCCTCAGCGGAGGCGATGGAGACCCGCCGGACCAGCCACAAGGGGCTGACCGCGCCGGAGCTGGCCACGCTGCTGGCCTACACCAAGATCGTGCTGGAGGACGAGGTCGAGCGTTCCTACCTGCCGGACGACCCCTACCTCGTGCGCGACCTCATCAGCTACTTC
>DATHBQ010000294.1:0-8746 GCA_035296105.1 Propionibacteriaceae bacterium
CACGGCGGCGGCGAAGCGCTGGGCCAGGTGCGGGTGACCGGCCCAGTGCAGGTGCAGGTAACTGGCGTGCAGGCTGTCGGTGGCGAAGCCGACCGGCTCGCCGTCGACCAACCAGGCGGGCTGCACCCCGGAGGCCGGCTCGACCACGGTGCGGTGGAACTCGTGGCCGGTGACCCGCCGACCGGCCACGGCCAGAACGTGGTCAGCGGAGGCGATCGGCGTGCGGTAGCGCAGGGTCAGCCGGTCGGTCATCCGCCCGTCGGCGTCGAGGGCACCGACCATCGGGGCGCCGTCCACGGTCCGGCACAGGTAGAGCAGTCCGGCGCACTCGGCGACGGTCGGCAGCCCGTCGGCCACGGCCGCCCGGATCTCCGCCCGGAGCGGAGCGTTGGCGCTCAAGCCGGCTGCGTGGACCTCGGGGAACCCGCCGCCGAGGTAGAGCCCGGCCGCGCCCGGCGGTAGCGCGGGATCGGTCAGCGGGTCGAATACCACCGGCTCGCAGCCGGCGGCCCGCAGCAGCTCATCGGTCTCGGCGTAGCGGAAGGTGAACGCCCGGCCTCCCGCCACGGCGACGACCGGTCGGCGGTCGGACGGCGACCTGACCAGGTTGTACGGGTTCCACGGCTCGGCGTCCAGCGGCGGGGCGGCGTACGCGATCCGCAGCACCGCGGTCAGGTCCACGTGTTCGGCGACCTGTTCGGCGAGCCGGACGACGGTGGCGGCCGCTTCATCCCGTTCGGCGGCGGGGACAAGGCCGAGGTGCCGGGAGGGGGCCTCGATGCCGGCGTCCCGAGGGAGTACGCCGAGCACGGGCAGGCCGGTCGCCTCCAGGGCCGCGGTGATCTCGGCGGCGTGGCGCGGCGATCCCGCCTTGTTGAGCAGGACGCCGCTGATCCGCACCTCCGGGTCGAAGGTGTGCAGCCCGTGCACGATCGCCGCGGCGGTGCGGGAGACGTGACCGATGTCCAAGACCAGGATCACCGGGGTCCGGGTGAGGGTGGCGACATGGGCGGTCGAGGCGAACCCGTCGCCCCCGATCTGGCCGTCGAACAGCCCCATCACACCCTCGATGACGGCCACGTCAGCCGGTTCCGGGGTCGAGGCGCCGTGGAGCAGCAGCGGGACGATCTGGCCGGTCCGGCAGAGGTGGGGATCGAGGTTGCGGCCGAACCGCCCGGTGGCCAGGGCGTGGTAGCCGGGATCGATGTAGTCGGGGCCGACCTTGAACCCGGCGACGCTGAGCGACTCCGCCCGCAACGCGCCCATCAGGCCGGTGGCCAGCGTGGTCTTGCCGTGGCCGGAGCCGGGTGCAGCGATCATGACCCGGGGGAGGGAGTTCACCATTCGATGCCCCGCTGACCCTTCTGGCCCTCGTCGAACGGGTGCTTGACCTTGGTCATCTCGGTCACCAGGCTCGCCGCGGCCACCAGCTTCGGGTCGGCGCGGCGACCGGTGATGATCACGTGCTGCAGCCCGGGCCGCTCGGCCAGGGTGGTGACGACGTCGTCCACGTCGATCCAGCCCCAGTTGAGGGGATAGGTGAACTCGTCGAGCACGTACAGCCGGTGGGTCTCCGCCGCCAGCCGGCGCTTGATCTCCTGCCACCCCTCCTCGGCTGCGGCGGCGTGGTCCTCCTCCCCGCCCGTCTTGCGCGACCAGGACCAGCCGGACCCCATCTTGTGCCACTCGACGGCCCCACCCCGCCCGGTCTGGTCGTGAATCTCACCCAGCGCCTCCAGCGCCGACTGCTCGCCGATCCGCCACTTGGCCGACTTGACGAACTGGAACACACCGATCGACCAGCCCTGGTTCCAGCCGCGCAGGGCGAGGCCGAACGCCGCGGTGGACTTGCCCTTCCCGTCTCCGGTGTGCACCGCGAGCAGTGGCCGGTTACGCCGCTGCCGGGTGGTCAGCCCGTCGGCGGGAACCTGCTCCGGCTGTCCCTGCGGCATCAGGCGGCCTGATTCCGGCGGACGGCACTGAGCACCTGCTCGGCGGCGACCTCGCCGACCGGCACGTACTGGGCGCCGAGGTGATCACTGAGCGCCGCGGCCAGGCCGAGGCGCAGCTTGCCGGTCTCGCAGTCGATCACCACCGCGGCAGTGCCGTCCGCTCGCAGGCGCTCGGCGGCGAGCCGGGAACGGGCGACGGCGTCGGGACCCCAGGTGGCCCGGCCGTCGGTGACCAGGACCAGCAGCGGCCGGCGGCGGGGGTCGCGGATGCGCTCCCGGCGCAGGGTGTCGGCGGCGCAGACCAGGCCCTCGGCCAGCGGGGTGCGGCCGCCGGAGGGCAGGTCGCGCAGCCGCCGGGCCGCGACATCGATAGACGAGGTGGGCGGCAGGGCCAGCGTGGCGTCCGCGCCGCGGAAGGTGATCAGCCCGACCTTGTCCCGGCGCTGGTACGCGTCCAGCAGCAGGGAGAGGGCGGCGGCCTTTACTGCCTCCATCCGGCGGCGGGCGGCCATCGAGCCGGAGGCGTCCACGACCAGCAGCACCAGGTTCGACTCCCGGCCCTCGGTGACCGCCAGCCGGAGGTCGGGACGAGCCAACCGCAGCGGTTGGTCGGAGGCGCGACCGCGCCCGGCCTGCTCGGGCGCCGCGGCCCGGATGGTGGCCGACAGGTGCAGCGCTCCGGGTCGACCATGCGGAGGAAGGGCGCCGACGGTCCGCCCGGAGTCGGTGATGGCCCGGCTCCGCCGGCCGACCTCGCCGGTACCGACGCCGGCGGCCGTGAAGAGTCGGGCCCGGTACGTCGCCCCGGCCGGCGCCACCTGCGGGTCGATGCGCCGGGACTCACTCCCGTCGGACCCTGAGCTCGTCGAGGGGCCAGGGTCCGGGGCTTCGACGGGCTCAGTCTGCATCTCGTCGTCAGAACCACCACCCGACGGCGGAGGCTGCGGCGGGTCCGGGTCGGGCTCGGGCTGGTGCTCGTCGAGCAGCTGGTCCAGTCGTTCCTGGTCCAGACCGGGCGCGTCGAAAGGATTACGCCGGCGGCGGTGCGGCAGCGCTAGGCGGGCGGCCACCCGGATGTCCTCCGTGGTCACCTCGTCCCGGCCCTGCCAGGCGGCGTGGGCGGTGGCGGCCCGGGCGGTGACGATGTCGGCTCGCAGCCCGTCGACCTCGAAACCGGCACAGACCTGGGCGATGGTCAGCCGCTGCGCGTCGCTGAGCCGGACCAGCGGGAGCCGTTCACGGGCGGCGGCGATGCCGCGTCCGAGGGCCGACTCGGCCTCCGCGTACGCGGCGGAGAATGGTCCGGGGTCCCGGTCGAAGTCCATCCGGCGCCGGATCACCTCCGCCCGGAGGACCGGGTCGCGGGGTGCGGCGACCTCGACCGTGAGCCCGAAGCGGTCGAGCAGCTGCGGCCGGAGCTCGCCCTCCTCGGGGTTCATGGTGCCGATCAGCACGATCCGCGAGGCATGGCTGACCGAGACCCCCTCCCGCTCCACCGTGGACCGACCGGTGGCGGCGGCGTCCAGCAGCAGGTCGACCAGATGGTCGTGCAGCAGGTTCACCTCGTCGACGTAGAGGATCCCGCGATGGGCGGCGGCGAGCAGCCCGGGCTGGTAGGTGACCGTGCCGCTGCCCAGGGCCTGCTGCAGGTCGAGCGCTCCGATCACCCGGTCCTCGCTCGCGCCCACCGGCAGCTCGACCAGCCGGGCCCACCGCGTCGTCGCACCCTCGTGCCGGACCAGGTCCGGGCAGTGCGGGTCGGGGTCGGCCGGGTCGCAGCTGAACCGGCAGCCCTCCACGACGGCGACGTCGGGCAGGACATGGGCCAGGGCCCGGACCATGGTCGTCTTGGCTGTGCCCTTCTCGCCGCGCACCAGGACGCCGCCGATCTCCGGCGCGACGGTGGTCAGGATCAGCGCCGTGGCCAGATCGTCGGACCCGACGATCGCGGAGAACGGGAACGCTCGCGCGCCACTCGCCATCACGGCACCTGCACCCTTCCTGCGGGTGTCCACGCCCGCGGCAACTGTGGGTCGACCAGCGCAGGTCGACGTCCTGACTCCCCGACATGCTCGGGTCACAGTGGCGGGACCGTTCCGGATTCGCACCGGATTCCTCTACCTGCGCCGCCTGGCATCCTCTCACAGGCACCGACGGGGCTTCACCGCCTGATCGGCCGCCGAGCAGGCGTAGGGTCGCAGCCGTGATCGACGTGGTCGGGATCGGTGCTGCGGGCTGGGCGTCGCTCGGCCCGACCGAGCGGGACCTGGTCGCCGCCGCGGACCTGGTGGTCGGCGCGCAGCGCCAGCTCGACCTGCTGCCCGCGGTCCCCGGCCAGCAGCGGGAGTCGCTGCCCAGCGATGTCCGGGCGGTGCTCTCCGGTCTGCTCGCCGAACACGAGCAGCGGAAAGTGGTGGTGCTGGCCAGCGGGGACCCCCTGGTGGCCGGCATCGGCGCGACGGTGGTGGACCTGTTCTCGTCGGGATCGGTACGAATCCATCCGCACCTCTCGTCCCTGGCCCTCGCTCGGGCGCGGATGGGGTGGGACGCCGAAACCGTCGAGACGGTCCGCCTGCGCACGGAGGACGATGTCGACCGGATCCGCCGGTGGCTCTTCCCGGGTCAGCGGATCGTCGTGCTCTCCCGGGACGCCGACAGCCCGGCGGCGATCGCCCGCCTGCTCGCCGACACCGGGCACGCCGACAGTCCGGTCACCGTGCTGAGCAACCTCGGCGCTCCCGACGAGGCCCGGCACACGGTCGAGGAGGACGTTTCCGCGCTGCACGTCGTCTGCATCGAGGTCCGGGGCGACAGCCGGTACGCCAGCCTCGCGGCCGGCCTGCCCGATGGGGCGTACCAGCACGACGGCCAGCTGACCAAGCGGGACGTACGCGCGTCGGCCCTGGCCCACCTGATGCCCCGGCCGGGTGAGCTGCTCTGGGATGTCGGAGCCGGGGCCGGCTCGATCGGGATCGAGTGGGCCCGGGCGCATCCCCGCTGCCGGGCCATCGCCGTCGAGCGCGACCGGGACCGGGCCAAGCGGATCGCGGCCAACGCGGCGGAGCTGGGCGTGCCGGGGCTGACCGTGGTACCGGGAACGGCCCAGCAGGCCCTGGCGGACCTACCGCGGCCGGACGCCGTCTTCGTGGGCGGCGGCGCCGATGAGCAGGTGTTCGAGCTGTGCTGGGCGGCCCTGCGGCCGGGCGGCCGCCTCGTCGCCCACGCGGTGACCCTGGAGACCGAGGCGGTGATCACCGCCCAGTGGCGCCTCCGGGGCGGCAGCCTGACCCGGATCGCGCTGGAGCACCTGGAGCGGATCGGCGGCTACCACGGCTGGAAGCCCGCCCGCCCGGTGGTGCAGTGGAGCGTGACCAAGCCGACGGCGCCGTGACCGTCGCATCAGCTGGAGCAAGGGGGACGACCCGCTTGGACCCCCGATGACCGTTCACTTCATCGGCGCCGGACCCGGGGCGGCGGACCTGCTGACCATACGCGCGGTGGCCCTCATCCGTTCCTCGCCGGTCTGCGTGTACGCCGGGACCTACATCGGGTCCGACGTGCTGGCCCACTGCCCGGCGGAGGTGACCCTGGTCGACAGCCAGCACCTGGACCTGGACCAGATAACCGAGCACCTGGTCGCCGCTTCCCGCGCCGGCCAGGACGTGGCGCGGCTCTGCTCTGGCGACCCGTCGATCTACTCCGCGCTCGCCGAGCAGGCCCGTCGCCTGGATCGGGCCGGCGTGCCCTGGGACGTCACGCCCGGCGTCCCCGCCTACGCCGCCGCGGCGGCGCTGGTCGGCCGGGAGCTCACCGTCCCCGAGGTGACCCAGACGGTGATCCTGACCCGGGCCCACGCCGACTCCACCGCGATGCCCGAGTCGGAGTCGCTGGCCCGGCTCGCCGAGAGCCGGGCGACCCTGGTGCTGCACCTGGCCATCCGCCACGTCCGCCGGCTGGCCGTCGAGCTGATGCCCGCGTACGGGCCGGACTGTCCGGTCGTCGTGGTGTCCCGGGCCAGCCAGCCTGAGGAGCTGGTCCTGCGCGGCACGCTGACCGACATCGCCGACCAGGTCGAGGCGGCCGGCCTACGGCAGGCGGCGGTGATCCTGATCGGGACGGCCCTTGCGGCGGAGGGCTTCGTCGAGTCGCACCTCTACGGCGTACGCACCCGGTAGGTCAGCAGCTCCAAACGGGAATCACGCAGTCGATCAGCGTCGGTCGGGCGACACGCCGGAATTTGGGCGGGTCGGCCCGATCGAGTGCGTGATTCTCGTGTGGGCCCGCGGGGTCCACACGACCCGGCCGCTGACTTGGGTGGTACTAGAGCCGACGATGAGCAGGCAGCCCATGTCGATCGTGTCCGGGTCGAGGTCGCCGAGCCCGGTGACGACCAGGGACTCGCCGTCCCGGCCGACGTTGCGGCCGACGACCACCGGCGTCTCCGCCGCCCGGTACTCGAGCAGGATCTCCTTGGCCTGCTTGACCTGGGAGGTCCGGGTCCGGGAGGCCGGGTTGTAGATCGCCAGCACCAGGTCCGCACCGGCGACCGCCCGCAGCCGGTCCTCGATCACCGACCAGGGCTTGAGCCGGTCGGACAGTGACAGCACGGCGTAGTCACCCCCCAGCGGAGCGCCGGCCTTGGCGGCCACCGCCTGGGCCGCGGTCAGCCCGGGCAGCACCTCGATCCGGACGGACGCGTACGCCGGGTCCTCGGCCGCCTCGAACGCCGCCGCCGCCATCCCGAACACGCCGGCATCGCCGCCGGAGACCACGGCCACCCGCTCGCCGGCGCGCGCGAGGTCCAGGGCGAACCGGGCCCGGTCCAGCTCGACGGTGTTGCCGCTGGCGTGCTTGGTCAGTCCCGGCCGGTCGGGCACCCGGTCGACGTAGGGGCCGTAGCCCACGACGTGGTCGACGTCCCCCAGTGCCGCGGCGACCTCGGGGGTCAGCCAGCGCTCGGGACCGGGGCCCAGGCCGACGACGAGGAGCTGGCAGGTGGTGCGCTCCGGGCGCCCGACCGCGCGGCCCGCCGCATCGGCCCGGCGGTCCCGGCCGGGCACCAGGACCAGTGAGAAGTAGGGCACTGAGCTCGGGTCGACCTCCGCGACCGGTAGCACCACCTCGGTTCCAGTGCTGGCCCGCTCCACGTAGCGCGCCTCGTCGAGTCGGTCCGACCGGCGCAGCGCCTCGACCACCGCCGGGAACGTCCGGCCCAGCTTCATGATCACCACGCCGTCGCTGTCGACCAGCCGCCGGGTCAGCTCGACCACCGGCAACGTGCCCGGCAGCACGGTGAGGACGTCCTCGTGCCGGACCAGCGGAGTGGCCGCGGCCGCCGACGCCGCGCTCACCGACGTCACGCCGGGCACGATCTCGCAGCCGAACCGTCCGGCCAGCCGGTCGTGCAGGTACATCGCGGAGCTGTAGAAGAGCGGGTCGCCCTCGGCCAGCAGCACCACGTCCCGTCCGGCCTCGAGGTGCTTCGCCAGCCGCTCGGCCGACGCGTCGTAGAACTCCGCCATGGCCGCGTAGTAGTCGGTGCTGCTTCCGGTGGTGACCGGGTAGTCCAGCAGCTCCTCGATCACCCCGGACCCCACCAGGTCGGCGACGATGGTTCGGGCGATGGAGCGCCCCGAGGTGCCGGAGTGGTACGCGATCACCGGCGCGGACCCGATCAGCCGGGCGGCCTTGAGGGTGAGCAGCTCCGGGTCGCCCGGGCCGACGCCCACCGCGTACAGCCGTCCGCGCTGATCGGCACCGCGCTCCGCACCGGGCATCAGATCTCCGCCTCCGAGGCGAGCGCATTGACCGCGGCCACGCAGAGCGCAGAGCCACCACGCCGCCCGTGGACCACGAGGTAGGGCAGATCCCAGGGGTTCTCGGTCAGGGCGATCTTTGACTCGGCCGAACCGATGAAGCCCACTGGGAGCCCCAGGATCGCCGCCGGCCGCGGCCCGCCGTCTGCGATCAGCTCGAGCAGGTGGAACAGTGCGGTGGGCGCGTTGCCGATGGCCACGACCGCCCCGTCCAGCTCGTCGCCCCAGAGCGAAACGGCCGCGGCCGAGCGAGTGGTGCCCCAGCGGTAGGCGAGCCCCGGCGTCCGCTCGTCGTGCAGCAGGCAGTGGATGGCGTTCTCGGCCGGCAGCCGGCGCCGGGTGATGCCCGAGGCGATCATCTGCGCGTCGGTGAAGATCGGCGCGCCGGCCCGCAACGCCTCGCGCGCGGTGCCGACCAGCCGCGGGTGTAGGGCCAGATCAGCGGTCAGCCCGACCTCGCCCGTCGCGTGGATCATCCGCACGGCCACGACCTGCGCGTCCGGTGGGAACGCAGCCAGGTCGGCCTCCGCCCGGATGGTGGCGAAGGAGCGGCGGTAGATCTCGGTCGCGTCGCTGACGTAGTCGTAGCGGCGGGTCGGCCGCTCAGGCATGGGCGACCAGGTCGACATGGGCCGTGCTCGGGGCCCCGCAGCGCCGCTCGCAGCCGCTGAGGTGGGTTCGCCGCAACGGCGAAGAGCCGGAACGCTCGGCCAGGTCCCGGGCGGCGGCGAGGGTGTCCATCCGGGCCTTGCCGCAGTAGGGCGCCCCGACGCAGGCCGTGACCAGCGTCCAGGGCGAGGCGTCGTCGACCACCAGCTCGACCGCGGCCAGCTCCGGCAGCCGGGTGGCGGCGTAGGGGATGACCAGCCCCCGCCACGGGGTCACCACGACCGGCCCGGAACCGGCGGCGGCGGACACGGCGGAGAGCTGTTCGGGGGTGAGGAAGCCGAGCGGCACGACGACACTCGCGTGGTCGCC
>DATHBQ010000295.1:0-20302 GCA_035296105.1 Propionibacteriaceae bacterium
CGACGGGCCCTAGGGTGATCACGGCGAGGCCGAGGCCGTACTGCTCCACCCAGTTCCCGGCCAGCTCCACCGGATCTGAGATCCCCTGCGCCGCGGCCTGGACGGCCGGCGCCTCGGCCAGGAAGCCGATGTCGGCGTCACTCGCCTTGACGATTCCCCCACGTTGCCCGAGCACCCGCAGCCACGGCTGGACCTTGCCCCAGTAGACCTCGGGGTCGGTGATCACCGTCGGGCGCACGTTGATGTCGTAGGAGACACCACAGGTCACCGCGCGCATCCACTCCAGCAGTACCTCCGCCCCCGGGCTGACCACGCACGACAGCGACGCGATGTGCAGCCAGTCGCTGTCCCGCAGCTGCGGCAGGTCGTCAATCTGCCATCCGAAGTTCGCCGTGTCGTGGAAGTGGAAGGTGTAGCTGGCCACCCCCTCCTCGTCCAGGCTGACCACGGCGATCGATGTGGCCTGGGAGGACTCGGTCGCCAGGTCGAGCTGCACGTTGGCCCCGAGGATGTGGGAGCGCAACTGCCTTCCGAAGGCGTCCCTCGACAGCCGACCCAGGAAGTGCGCGTCCGCCCCGAGCCGGCCGAGCGCAACGGCCGAGTTCATCGGACCGCCGGCCGAGAGGGCCTCCCAGGTCGAGCGGAACGCTTCGGGCGGCGGCGAGTCGGACGGCACCAAGTCGATCAACGTCTCTCCGCACACCACGAAGCGCGTCATGCTGGACAACCTACGGCAGGCCCCCTCACCCGGCCAGACGCGCGAGCTCCCGCCGGAGGTCGGCGTGGACCTCGCCGCCCATGCTCTGCCATAGCCGCGGCGGGATGGCCCGGGCGCTGATCTGCTGCAGCAGATAGCCCATCGAGTAGTCCGGGTGGCGGCGCGACAGCTCCTCGGTCGCGCAGTTCAGCAGCGCCCCGTTGCCGCCGATCCAGCCGGCCATACCCACCAGGGCCAGCGGTGCGGCCGACAACGTGGGCGCCGCCCGGCTGACGACCCGCTGCCACAGCGCGACATGCTGCTCGGCACTGTCCGAGTCGATCATGGCCCAGACCAGGTCCCGGAGCCGGATGTCGTCCACCAGCAGAGCCAGCTCGGTGCAGGCCCGGTCGTCCAAGCCGTCCGGCTTCGTCAGCCCGTCCCCCACGCGACGGAGCAGGAGGGCGACCGTGTCCTCACCTGTGGACCGGTCCGCTCCCGTCGCTCCCACCTCCGCGGCCAGCGCGATCAGCCGCGGCACCTCGGTCTCCGGCGGACCGGCAACGCAGGCCGCCAGCTCCTCCCGGCTCCGCCGCGTGGTCAACCCGGCGAAGACCGCCTCTGCCGCCAGCCGATGACTGTCGATGTCGTACGGCGTGCCCTCGGCCGGGCAGCATGTGTCGTCGCAGGTCAAGGACCACCACCGCGACCCGTCCACGTACAGCGCCTCGCGCACCAACCGCACCGGCAGTACCGCGATCAGCTGGGTCAGCAGGGCGCGGGCCGGCTCGGACTGTTCGCTGTAGGCCAGGAAGACGATCTCGTGGGCCCGGTTCTGCCGGGCCAGCTCCTGGAGCTCCTCAGCGAAGCCCGGCACGGCCGCCATCGGCGGCAGGTCCATCCGGGCGACGAGCTCGACGGTGCGGCCACGGACGAAGACGGCGACCAGCGACTCCTGCGGATGGAAGCCGAGCTTGAACGGGATCAGCGCCAGCAGGTCGGGCGCACCCCGGGCCAGCAGCCGTACCCGGTCATCCCTGGGGCCGACCCGTCCGGCCAGGCTGCGCCGGGCCCGCCGGGGCCGGCTCAACCGGCGGCTCATCGGACGACCGCCCCAGTGAGGATCCGGCGATCAGCACCACGAAGAAGAGTCATGCCGGGAGGATGCGGACCGCGCCCGTCATCGTTACGTTCCGGCGGAAATCTGTGGACAACCATCCGTGACCCGAAGCGTCCTGTGGACAACCTTCTCCTCGGCCCGGGCTGCGCTCCATCCGCTGCGCTACCGTGGTCAAGTCATGGCCGAACCCGACGACGAGTTCTCCGGAATGGGATCCGCCCCGCGCGGACCCTCGTTCCTGCCCTCGTCACCGGCCGATCCGGCACCACGAGCGACCTCAGGCTCGTCCAGTCATGTCAGCCCTCCCGGACCGCCCCGGTCGATCCGGCCGACCGTCATCTCCATCCTGGTCATCGCCTTCGTGGCGGCGGTCGTCGCCGGGGCCAGCCTGTTCGCCTACTGGGGCGACACCCACGTCAGCGCCCCGGCCCGGGCCACCACCGTCCCGGTCTACAGCAGCCCGCCGGACCGGATCGACTTCGACACCGCGGACGGCAAGGGCCAGCTGATCATGCGGTCCCGATCGTGGGTGAAGGAGGGCGCGCCGGTCTACGGCAACTACCTGCGGGTCGAGGTGGAGCTGATCTGTTTGGAGGGGGAGGTCGACTACGACCCGTACCTCTTCCAGGCCTTCGACCAGTCCGGCCAGCTGTTCGAGATGGCGGAGCAGGGCACCGGTCACCGACCGCTGCCCGTCGGCACCCTCTACCCCGGCGAGCGCATGCGCGGGACCATCGCCTTCGACATGCCCCGTGGCCAGGTCACCCTGCTGATGAGCGACGACTCGGAGAACACCGTCACCGCACTCCGGGTGCCCGACTGAGGTTCCGCTCCTTACCACTGTCGGCCCACTAGGCTGAGCGCCGTGGCCGACCTGGAGCGGCGGGAGACCCGCGGCTGGGAGGTTCTCGAGCTCACCACCGACGAGATCGCCGTCACGGTCGTGCCCGCCCTGGGCGGTGCCATCCTGTCGCTGACCCGCCGAGCCGACACCTCGAGCCTCCTGCTCAGCACACCTTGGGGCCTCCCCCACTACGGTGCCCCGACCCTGCCCGGTGACCCGCAGGCCCAGGCGATGAGCACCTTCGGTGGCTGGCAGACCCTCTTCCCCAACGGGGGCGATGCGGTCACGGTCCAGGGCGTCGAGTGGCCGTACGACGGTGAGGCCCGGCTCACTCCGCTGGACTGGGAGTTCACCGGAACCTCGCTGATCATGAACGGCCGCCTCCGCCACACCCCGTTCACCCTGACCCGGACGCTCTCGCTGCGCGGCTACGAGCTGAGCCTCAGCGAGACGGTGCGCAACGACGGACGGGAGCGGGCGGTGACCATGTGGGGAAGCCAGCTGACCCTGGGTGGCGACCTGCTGGGTCCTGACACGGTCCTGGACACGGCGGCCACGATCGTCCGCCCCGACCCGGGTTTCGTCTCCTCCACGAGCTACCACGACCTCAGCCCGTGGCCGCGTACGCCGGGGGTGGCCGGGATGGTCAACCTGCGCACGGTGCCCAGACCGACTGCCGACGAGTCCCGGCTCGCCTACTTGAGCGACTTCACCCGGCCGTGGCTGCGGGTCACCCGCCCTGAGCGCCGACTGGGCCTGGACCTCGAGTGGGACGGCGACCGCTGGCCGTATGTCTGGTACCGGTTGGAGGCCGGCGGCCAGCGGGAGTTCCCCTGGTACGGCACCGGCTACTTCCTCGGCCTCACACCTTCCAGCAGCTGGCCGGCGCACGGGCTGCACGAGGCCCGTCGAGTCGACAGCACCAGCCTGCCGATGCCGCCCGGCATCACGCGTACGTCCCATGCGATCTTGACCGTGCACCCGTCCTGACCCGATCTGGGGCCGCGCAGCCCTTGACCGGACCGGGCACCCTGGACTCACCGGTCGTTCGGCAGCCGCCGGCCGCCGGGAGACCGAGAAGAGAGTGAGAATGGCTGCACAGACCACTCCCCGGCCCGGCGCCGCGGCCCTCGTCATGATCGTCCTACTCGCCTGGCTGTGGCTGCTGGAAGCGGTGGACACCGTGTCCGGCAACCGGTTGGACAACTACGGCATCCACGCCCAGGACGTCGACGGCCTGCCCGGGATCATCTCGGCCCCGTTCCTGCACGCCGGCTGGGACCACTTGATCAGCAACTCGATGCCGTTCTTCGTACTCGGCTTCCTGGTCCTGCTCGGCGGCGTCGCCCGGTGGCTGCTGTCGTCGCTGATCAGCATCATCTCCTCCGGGCTGACGGCGTGGCTGCTGACGCCCGGCGACGTGGTGATCATCGGCGCGAGCGGCCTGATCTTCGGCTGGCTCACCTACCTGCTCGCCCGGGGCCTGTGGTCGCGCAAGGCGGGCCAGGTGGTCATCGCCGTGCTGGTCCTGCTGGTCTACGGCGGTCTCATCTTCGGCGTCCTGCCCGGGCAGCCCGGGATCAGCTGGCAGGCCCACCTCGGTGGTGCGGTGGGCGGTGTGCTTGCCGCGTGGCTGCTGCACCGGCGGCGGACCAGCCGTCAGCTGGTGGGGTCGTCCTCGTCTTCGGGCTGGTAGTCCGGTCGGGCCGCCAGCTCGTCCTGCAGCCGCCGGACCTGGTCCCGCGCCCTGGTCAGCCGGTCCGGGTCGTCGAAGTCGCCCTCGATGAAGTAGCGCTCGATCTCCCCGGCCACTTGTGATGCCCCCGGGAGCCCGAATGTTCCGGCCGACCCGACGAGACGATGCGCCACCTCGGTGGCAGCCTGGAGGTCGGCGGCGCTGATCCGGCCTGCTGCGATGGCGACAAGCGCCTGGTCGAGCTGCGCGGCACGGTCCAGGTTGACCGTACGGGCGTGATCCCCGATGGCTTCGACGACCGCCATCAGCCGATCCTCAGACAGCTTCGGCTCATCGTCCTTGCCGCCGGGAGTCATGTCGATGTCTCCTGCCAGCCGAGCAGTGCCGCCATGTCCGTGGCCAGGGTCAGGGGATCGAACGGCTTCGGGATGACGCCGGCCAGGCCGAGGTCGCGCCACTCCTCCAGGTCCTCCGAGAGGACCTTCGCGGTCAGGAAGATGATCGGGATGTCCCGTGTAGCCGGATCAGTCCGCAACGCTAGGACGGTCGACGGCCCGTCGACGCCTGGCATCATCACGTCCAGCAGGATCACGTCGGGGTGCTCGCTCACTGCCTGCTGCTGTGCCTCGGGCCCGGAAGGAGCGGTTCTGACCTCCCAGCCCCCCACCACTTCTAGGGCGGCCTGCGCCACCTCACGCAGCAGCTCGTCGTCATCGACCACCAGAACCCGCCTGGTCATCGAATCACCCCGAGCAGTTGCTGGACCCGGTCGGCCGGGTCATGGAACTCACCGTCGAGGCATTTCACGCCGACGCACCCTTTCCATCAGTGCTAGCCGGGCCCCGCACCGACGCGCCCACCGTACGCGAGACCGATGATAACGTCGCCTCCATGGGTGGACTTTCAGGTCCCCAAGAAGCGGGGGCTTGGAGATTCCGTCGGTTTGCTTTCGCGTCTGCTCTCATCGTCGCTCTCTTCGGGGCCGTTCTGGTCACCCCCGCGCCGCCGGGTGTCAAGCTTGCCGTGACCGGTGTCGGGCTCGTCGGTGGCAGCCTCGCCATGGCGGCCGGATTCAGGATGCGAGCCCGGCTCAGTACCGGCCGGCGTCGCCGCGCATGGCTGCTGTTCATGACCACCGGGCTGCTTTCCGCGGTGTCCAACCTGCTTCTTGTCACCTCCTACGCGGCCAGTCCGAATCCCAATCGGACGGTGAGCGATGTCATCCTCTACATGGCGTTGCTGATCGGCGTCGCCGCGCTGGTCACGTTCCCGCTCGCTCGCCGGCGGGCGACCGATCTGACCAGGATGGTCCTGGACGGCATCGTGCTTGGCGGCTCGAGCCTCTTCGTCGCCAGCGTCACACTGTTCCCGCGGATCCTGGACAACCCCGACACCAGCAGCGGGTCTTACCTGGCCGTCCCGGTGTTCGATGTCGTGATCGCAACCGTTGCGACACTTCTCTACCTTCGTGGCGCACCCCAGGACCGTCCCCCCTTGGGACTGATCGCCGCAGGGTGCGTATGCTACGCGATCTCGGACTTCGTATACGTCGTGCGGCTGAGTGAGCAGGGTCTGTCGGCCCTCGGCTCGATCGCGGACCTGGGCTGGATCACCGGATACGCGCTGATCGCGATCGCCACGCGGAGCCCGGGCGCAGCGGCATCCCCCCACCGCGAACGACTGGTGGAGCCGTCCCCGGTGGCCGGCACCGCCGTAATGTTCACGCTGTTCCTTGTCGCGGCCGTGCTCAGCCTGGTGAACCTGACCTCCGGCACGCTCAGCGGTGGCCCAGCCGTACTGTGGCTCTTGGTGCTGCTCGCCGTCATGGCCCGGCAGATCCTCCTCGTGATCGACAACGAGCGGCTGCGTCGCAACCTCGAACGGCTGGTGGACGAACGGACCCGGGTGCTGAACCAGGTCTCGCAGCAGGCCGAGCTGATGCTTGCCTCGGTGGGCGACGGAATCTACGGCGTCGACCCGATCGGCCTAGTGACCTTCGTCAACCCCGCTGCGGCCCAAAGTCTCGGGTACCGGCCCGAGGACCTGATCGGACGTGAGGCCCACGCCACGTTTCACGACACCCAGCTCGACGGCACCCCGTTCCCGGTCCAGAGCTGCTACGTGACCGAGGCGATCCAAGCCCGCCGAACCACGAACGCGGAGGACGACAACTACCGCCGCTCCGACGGCCTGTCCATTCCGGTCGAGGTGACCGCCACGCCGCTGATCGATGAGGACGGCGGAGCCATCGGCGCGGTGGTGGTTTTCCGCGACGTGACCCAGCGCCGTGAGGTCGACCGGATGAAGAGCGAATTCATCTCCATGGTCAGCCACGAACTACGAACTCCGCTCACCGCGATCCGCGGCTCCCTCGGCCTGATCGGCGGCGGCGGACTGGGTGAGCTGACCCCATCGGCAGCGCGCATGGTCGACATCGCGCTGGTCAGCTGCGAGCGGCTGTCCCGGTTGATCAACGAGATCCTGGACATCGAGCGGATCGAGTCGGGGATGCTGTCGATGGACCTGGCGACTCACCCGGCCAGGACGTTGATCGATGTGGCGGTTGGTCAGGTGCAGGTGATCGCCGAGGAGGCCGGCGTACGCGTCAACGTCGGCCCGACCGAGGGTGTGGTCTACGCCGACGCGGACCGCGTGGTGCAGACCCTGCTCAACCTCCTCGGCAACGCGATCAAGTTCTCCCACCGCGGTGGCTTCGTGTCGGTCCAGGCAACGCCCAGCGGCGCCTTCGTCGAGTTCGCGATCCGAGACGACGGGCGCGGCATCCCGGACGACAAACTCGACCGGATCTTCACTCGGTTCGAGCAGGTGGACTCCTCTGACGCTCGAGAGAAGGGAGGATCCGGACTCGGCCTGTCGATCAGCCGGAGCATCGTGGAACGGCTGGGCGGCCGGATCTGGGCGGAGAACAACGCCGGCAGCGGCGCCACCTTCCTGTTCACCCTGCCGGCCCACGCACCGGCCGACGGTGTGCCAACGGCGCGCGGCGGCGCTAACGGTAGTGAGGCGACGCCATCCGCCCGCGGCGAGAATCCTTCTGTGCCTGCCAATAGTAGGTTTTGACCGCTCCGGTAGCGTGGGGCCCGCTGATGGATCACCCCATCCCCCGATGGTGACCCACAGGAGGCCGCGGTGGATGAACCACCCGACCGTGTCCGGCACACCTTTGCGGACGCGCTCCCGGTCGGCAGCCGGAGTGAAGCTTCCCGGTTGCTGATCAGAGTCAGCATGGGTTCTGGCATGGGCCCCACCCGGCTCGCCGCCTTCGACGCAGCACTGTCCGACGCCGGAGTGGCGGGCTACAACATCATCCGCCTGAGCTCGGTGATTCCTGCCTTCGCAGAGGTTCGGGAGGTTGTCGCAGCGGACCAGATGACGGGCGTACCGGGCGATGTCGCCTACTGCGTCTACGCCGCAGCTTATGCCAGCACGCCCGGGGAGGAGGCTTGGGCCGGCGTGGCCTGGGCCGTCTCCAAGTACAGGGCGGGCGTCGGTCTGTTCGTCGAACACACTGCATCGTCCGAATCGATGGTCCGTCACGACCTGCGGCTCACGATTGAGGCGATGGCGCAGACCCGCGGGAACGAGCATCGATTGGCCGGCCAGACCATTAGCTCCGCGGTCTGCGTCAACCATCCCGTTTGCGCCGTCGTCATCGCAACGTACGGCACAGCCGGATGGAAGGACCTACTCAACTCGGAGGGATAGCTCATGTCTGCACAACCGGAGCCTGAGGCCGCCGGAGTCGATATCTGGACCGCGGGTGGACCATGGGAGTTCAGCCGAGAGACAGTCATCACAGGGCCGCCGGCCGAGTCGCTGTATAGGCTCTACCGCAGGTCGTTCGACCCGCTGGGAAGACGGGCGGCCGCGCGTCAGGTCTTGACTCGTGGCGAATTTTTTTCCGAGATGGAGGATCATCGGATTGATAAGTACATAGCCTGGGAGAATGAGGAAGGCCCAGTTGGGATGATTACGGTCACCAGGCACTTGGAGGCGGTTCCCTGGATAAGTCCGGAGTACTACGCCGCCCGGTTTCCCGAGCAGTGGTCGCGGAGGGCGATCTACTACCTCGGTTTCACCCTGGTCCGGCCCGGCATCAGGAGAACCGGCTTCCTCGAGACAGTAACCAGGATGTGCATCGAACCTCTCATCAGCGAGAAGGCAGTTCTCGCCTACGACGTGTGCGGTTACAACCGAGACGCACTTGGCTTCGCCGACCTCTTCGCCGACACCTTCCAACAGCATGCTCATACTCGCCCTCGGGAACTCGACACCCAGGTGTACTACGCCGTGAACTTCGCATGAACTCTGCTACGCCGCCGCGGGTCGCCGTGGTCATCGAGGACGACGCCGACATCCGGAACCTGCTCGAGGCCATCCTCGGGCAGGCCGGATTCACCTGCTACACCGCGGGGACCGGGCCCGAGGGTCTCGACGTCATCCGGCAGTACGAACCGATCCTGACCACGCTGGACATCAGCCTGCCCGGGATCGACGGGTTCGAGGTCGCCCGTCAGATCCGCAGCTTCAGCTCGACCTACATCATCATGCTGTCGGCCCGCGACGAGGAGATCGACACCCTGATGGGCCTGGACGCCGGCGCGGACGACTACCTGACCAAGCCGTTCCGCCCGCGGGAGCTCCGGGCCCGGATCGAGGCCATGCTGCGGCGCTACCATCTCAACCAGCCATTGGTCACCGCCGGCGTGTCGGCGGGCGGCTCCGCGGAGCCGCGTACCCCCATCGGCCAGGCGTCGCCGGACCGGACCGAGGACGCCGCCGCCGACGACGATGGCTGCTGGCTGAGCCACAACGGGCTGCGGATCAACCCCGACATGTGGCTGTGCGACCTGGACGGCGCCCCCGTCGAGCTCACCCGCAGCGAGTTCGACCTGCTCATGGCGATCATGTCCCACGCTCGGCGGGTCGTCTCCAAGGACAAGCTGGCGCTGGAGCTGCGCGGCGACTACGGCGCCAGCGGGTACGTCAGCGACTCCGACCGACGGGCGGTCGAGGTGCACATGGCCAACCTGCGGCGCAAGCTCAACGACCCGGTGGGGTCGCCGCGCTACATCGAGACGGTGCGTGGCGTCGGCTACCGGTTGGCCGAGGCTCAGCGCCGCTGATCCCAGGTCGGGGTGCCGATCTCAGTCCGCCGGACGCAGCTGCCGGTGCACCCGGGCGGCCTCCTTGGTCATCGCCAGCACCAGGGTCGGCACCACGTGTTTCTGGTTCCGCTCGACCGCGCCTCGCAGCAGCCCGGCGATGCTGGCCAGCTCCTTGGCACCGACCATCGAGCTGGTCGACTCCAGGCTGAGCAGCGAGATGTGGGCGGTCAGGTCGTTGCCCGACTCGAGCTGGGCGGTGATGGTGGCGACGCGCTCGTCGAGCAGGCTCAAGTAGTCCCGCACGAAGCGGGCCATGATCGCGTCGTCTTCCAGCCTGGCCACCCCATCCGTCGAAGGAATGACCGGCCTCGGCGCCCTGTGCACCGAGGCCGATCCTCCCCTTGACCCGTCCTGCACGGGCCCTGCCCCAACAAGGCCGCTCCCCGTGCCGACCTCATCCGGCGTCACCGGGTCGTCCCCTGCGCCGACCCGGCGCGCATCACGCCCTGCGGTCCCCGATCCGCGGCGGGCGTGTTCTGCCCAGGGCCTTCCCCAAGGTGCCCCAGGACGACGTCCGGCCATGCGGGCTGCCCCCAGCCACTCGCGATGACCACTTCGGTCCCACCTGTCCCCCTCCGGGACATCAAGGTCCCGGGTGCCGACCTGTCCCCGTGCAGGTCAGGCAGATTCAGCATGGTGTGGTGGCCTCGGGTCGTCATCCGACTTCGGCTAAGCGTCGCTCAAGATTTCCTCAAGATTCGCGACTTCTGCTGCCGTCCATGACGTCTATCGCAGCCGATAGAACCGGAAGGAGGCGAACCCCTCGATCGGCAGCACGTCCACGCCGGCGAACCCCGCCTCGGTGGCGTACGCGGTGAGCTGCGAGCGGCGCATCACGGTCCCGGTGCCCACCGAGGGCGAGCTGGAGAGTCCGTCGGGCAGGCAGATCAAGGTGCTGTAGCCGTACATCGCCCGCTCGACCACGTCCCCGGGAGCGGTGAACTCGTCGGCTACCGCCTCGTCCATGACCACGACGGCTCCGTGGGGTCGGACCGCCCAACGGATCGCGGACAGCACCTCGACCGGCTGCGGCATGTCGTGCAGAGCCTCGAAGACGAATGCGGCATCGAAGGCGTCCGGCTGGTCGAGCGCACCGGCGTCCGGATCGGGAAAACTGACCCGGTCGCTCAGCCCCGCCTCCTCGGCGTGGGCTCGTGCGGCCGCCACGGACGGCTCGTCGACGTCGATCCCGGTCACCGTCGCCTCCGGATACGCCCGGGCCAGCGCCAGGCTCGACCAACCCTCCCCACATCCCACGTCGGCGATCCGGGAGCCCGGAGCGGACAACACCTCATGTATGTCCGGGACGCCCGCCAGGGCCGGGCCCAGCTCAGACTCGAACCATGGTCGGTTGATGGCCGCCTGCGACTCCCGGGCGTCGGCGCCCAGCTGTGCCCAGCTCACTCCGCCACCGGACCGGTAGACGGCCAGCAGGTCGTCCAGGTGCAGGCCGACGGCCGCGAACATCCGCGGCAGTGCGCCGAGATAGCTCAGGCTGTGCTCGTCAGTCAGGACTTCGACCGCCTCCGGCGGCATGGCGTAGCGCCGATCCGCCCGGTCCTCCCCCCCGTCGGTCACCACGACGTTTCCGTAGACGGCCTGCATCTCCAGCCACTCGACGGCGTAGCGCTCCACGGTGGCGGTGCGGTCGGCCAACTCGGTCGCGGTGAGGGGCTCGGCGGCGAGGGCCGCCAGCCAGCCCAGTCGCTCGCCGAGATAGAGGCTGAACGTCTCCATGGTGCCGAGCAGCGCGGTGAAGATCTTGTCGGCGTACGCCTCCGTCCCGCCGGGGGCACTGGGATCGGTGGGGTCGGTGTCGGTCGCGGTCATGAAGGCTCCTTGTCAACTACGTCGGCCTCGACGCGACAAGATTGTGCCGGAGACACTCGCGCCTCCCGCCAGAGGCGAGAGGCGCGAGCACGAATCCCCGAGCATGAGCGGCCGTGGGTCAATCGACGGGTACCCCAAACGCTGGCGGCGAGGCGCATCTCTGCCGACCTCACCGACAACGTGAGCGGTACCCATCCGACCACACCCCGACGTTCCCTCCCCCATAGAGGAACGTTCAAAGTGAACGCTGTCGAAGGGCGATGCCCGTCAGAGGTTGAGTACCAACTCCTGACAGTTCACGAAGTTAGCCCTGGCCCGGAGGAGTGTCGAGGCCAAACCACCCGTTTGTCCTCTTCTGGTCATGTCAAAAAACGGACATAGTTGACTGCGCAACCCATCGGGTCAGCCGGCCATCAGATCCCGGATCTCATCGGCGGTCAGCGCCGCTCCGGACAGGGCCTCGTCATCGAAGATCGAGCCGAAGAGCTCCTGCTTGGCCGTCTTGAGCGCCATCACCTTTTCTTCGATGGTGCCCTTGGCCACCAGCCTATAGACCATCAGCGATTTCGTCTGGCCAATTCGGTGAGCCCGGTCGACCGCCTGGGCCTCCGTGGCCGGGTTCCACCATGGGTCGAGGACGAAGCAGTAGCCGGCCTCGCTCAGGTTGAGGCCGAAACCACCGGCCTTGAGGCTGATCAGGAACACCGACGCCTCCCCCGTCCGGAAGCGGGCGACCACCTTCTCCCGGTCCCGGGTCTGCCCGTCCAGGTAGGCGTACGCCACCCCGGCCTCCTCGAGCCGGGTGCGGATCCGACCGAGGAAGGTGGTGAACTGGCTGAACACCAGGGCCTGGTGGCCCTCCCGGACGATCTCGGCCAGGTCGTCCAGCAGGACCTCGACCTTGGCGGCCGGGACGCCCGCATTGGCCTCGTCCAGCAGGGCGGCATCGAGGCTCAGCCGACGGAGCAGGGTGAGCGAGCGCAGCACCGTGAAGCGGTTGTGGTCCAGGTCGTCGATCAGCCCGAGCACCTTCTGCCGCTCACGCTGCAGATGCGTCTGGTAGAGCCGCTGGTGCCGCGGGTGCAGCTCGACCTCGACCACCTGCTCCTGCTTCGGCGGCAGCTCGGTGGCCACGACGTCCTTGGTCCGGCGAAGCATGACCGGCCGGATCCGCCGCCGCAGCTGGGTCAGCCGGGCCGCGTCGCGCTGCCGCTCGATCGGCCGCCGGTAGTACTCCGCGAACCGGTCAGCGGACGGGAACAGGCCGGGGGCGGTGATGGACAGCAGCGCCCACAGGTCCATCAGGCTGTTCTCCAGCGGGGTGCCGGTGATCGCCAGTTTGAACGGAGCCGGGATCCGGCGGGCACAGGTATGGGTCTTGGCCCGGTGGTTCTTGACGAACTGGGCCTCGTCGAGCACCAGACCAGACCAGGACAGCCCGGCCAGGGCCTCGCACTCGATGCGGAGCAGGGCGTAGGAGGTGATCACCAGGTCGGCACCGGCAACCACCTCGGCCACCGCTTGTCCGCGCTTGCCGGTCGACTCGGCCAGGGAGACCGTGCGGAGCCCCGGCGCGAACCGGTCCGCCTCGGCTGTCCAGTTGGACACCACACTGGTCGGCGCGACGACAAGGAAGGGTGGCGCTTCGGGCTCGATCTCCCGGGCCTGGACGATCAGCGCCAGGGTCTGCAGCGTCTTGCCCAGGCCCATGTCGTCGGCCAGGATTCCGCCCAGGCGGTGGCTCCAGAGGAAGTGGAGCCAACGCAGGCCGTCGAGCTGATAGGGCCGCAGGTGGGCGGACAACCCGGCCGGAGCCTCGACCGGCTCGATCGCGCTGGTGCCGGCCAGGCCACGGACGGCCGCGTTCCACTGCACCGACTGGTCGATCTCGGCGCCCAGGGCGGCGAGGTCCTCCCACAGGCTGGTCTGGAAGCGATTGATCGACAGCTCTGGCTGTGGCCGGTCCACCAGCGCCTGGGACTCGGAGATCAGCTCCCGCAGGGCGGTGAACTCCGGCCGGTCCAGGTCGAAGTACACCCCGGTGTCCAGGACCAGGTACTCCTCGCCACGGGCCAGAGCCACGAACAGTTCGTCGAACGGCACCTCCTCGCCGTCGACCGTCACCGTGACCTGCAGGTCGAACCAGTCGGTGGCCCGGGTCTGCGGGGTGGCGGTGACCCGGATCTGCGGCTCGGCAGTGGTCTGCCGGTAGTCGACCACAGCCCCGGACAGGAGGACGTCCACCCCGTGGGCGGTGAGCTCCGGCACCCGGTGCTCGACGAACTGCAGCGCGTCGCGGCCGGCGAGCCCGGTCGGCAGCGCTCCGGCCGACAGGCCCAGCTCCGCCAACAGCGCCTGCTCGGCCGTCGGATCCCGGACACTGCGCGAGGCCGCAGGCTCGGCCAGCGAGAAGCTCGACGGACCGCCCTCCCCCGCGTACCGGGCGGCCCAGTCCAGGTGTATCCGGTGGTCGGGTTGGAAGGAGACGGTGAGGGCCAGGGTCGGCGGGACCGCCGCGGGCATCAGAACCGACCCGTCGGTGGCGGCGAGCGGGACGTGCGCACGCAGTGAGGGGGCGAACTCGGCCCAGAAGCGGGGCTCGTCCGCGCCGGGTATCGCCACCGCCCGCTCCTCCACCAACAGGTGGCGGAGCTCCCGGTTGAGCAGCGTCTCCAGCCGCGCCAGGCAGATCTCCTCCGTGCCGTTCGGGCCGGGCTGCAGCCAGAAGATGCCGTGGGCCGGCTCGCCGATGACGCCCAGGGCCTCGCTGGACAAGGGTTGGTCCTCCACCCGAACCTGCGGTCGCAGCAGCAAGGTGCCGTCGTCCGACCGGCTGGCGTCCAGCTGCACCCGGGCCAGGCTCTCGGTCCGCAGCGGACCGCTCAGAGGTGCGGCGGTGATCAGCGTCAGTCCGGCGGCGGCCGCCTGGTCGAGCAGGCCCCAGAACCCGCTGCCGACCGTGCTCAGGGAGAGCCAGGCGCTGCGCGGCAGGGTGTAGCGGGCGCTGGAGCCGGCCGCCGCCCGCAGCTGCAGCAACAGCTCGCGGTGTTCGGCGACGTAGGACCGGGCGACGAAGTCCAGGTCGTCCCAGCTGATCCCACTCCGGATCCAGCTGCCGCCCTTGCCCCGCCGGACGGGCCGGATCCGCAGGTCTCTCCGGCCGGCATAGCCCCGGAACGCCGGGACCTGCTCCACCCCGAACTCGCAAGCCAGCGGAGCGATCTCCACCTCCGCCGGAGCGGGGCCGACGATCAGCTTGTCCAGCGTCTTCTCCCAGGCCGGTCGCTCCACGGCAGGAGTGACGGCCAGGTGGCGGGCGACGATCAGCACGGCGGCGGCGTGCTTGCAGTCGACGACCACCGGACAGGTGCACTGGCTGCGGTACGCGGTGACCGTGCCGGTGCGGGAGCTGGCCAGATACACCCGGACGGCGTAGTCGTCGCGGTAGGTGCCCTTGACCCGGCCGCTGACCATCAGGTTCTGCTCGTCCAGCTCGACGTCGTGGACGTGACCGCCGCGGGCCGCCACCATCGCCCGGGCGAAGGCCTCGTGGCCGACCATCTGGGTGATCGCCTCGTTGCTGAGCAGCGAGGTCCAGGCGGCAGCCACGAACTCGAAGATAGCCGTCGCCACCGACGCTCCTGTGCTCGCCGCTTCGAGTGATCAGGGGAACTCCGGACCGCCGTTTGGAGCGATCAGGTGGGATGCCAAAGTAGGCATGACCGGGTCAACCAGGACGCGGTCTGACTACTGACACGGAGGAGCGATGAGCGAACCAACCTACGGTTCCAGCGATGGGCTCAACGATCTCGAAGGTCCCGCGGACGGCGGGGCTGAAGGCGTGCCTGGCGTTCAGGATGGCGGTGCGGACGGTGGTGCGGACGGCGGAGCCGACGGTGGTGCGGACGGCGGCGCCGACAGCGGTGCGGGGCGGTTCAGCTGACCACCACCTCGCCGGTGAGCAGGTCCGAGAAGGACAACGGAGTGTCCGGGCCAGACCCCGGGCACTCTGTGCTTTCCCGCCTGGTGGCCGTGAACCGGGCCGAGTTCGCCGAGGAGTACTGGGGACGCCGGGCCCTGCTCTCGACCGCCGCTGACCTCGGCGGGTCGCCGGCCGACCTGCTGTCCGCCGAGGCCATCGACGAGCTGGTCTCCGAGCGCGGCCTGCGCACCCCGTTCCTGCGCGTGGCCAAGAACGGCAGCGCGCTGGCCGAAGGGGCCTTCACCGCTCCCGGCGGGGTCGGGGCCGGCGTCGCCGACCAGGTAAGCGACGACAAGCTGGTGCGACTGTTCGCCGACGGCGCAACGATGGTGCTGCAGGGCCTGCACCGGATCTGGCCACCGGTCATCGCGTTCGCCCAGCAGCTGGCGGCCGAGCTCGGGCACCCGGTCCAGGCCAATGCGTACGTCACGCCCCCGCAGAACCAGGGCTTCAGCGACCACTACGACGTACACGACGTCTTCGTGCTGCAGATCGCCGGGGAGAAGCGCTGGTCGATCCATGCGCCGGTGCTCGGCGCGCCCCTGCGCCACCAGCCGTGGACGGACCGTCGCCGGGCGGTGGAGCAGCAGGCGCAGCAGGCGCCGCTGGTCGAGGCGGTACTCCGGCCGGGCGACTGCCTCTACCTGCCCCGCGGGTTCCTGCACGCGGCCGTCGCGCTGGGCGGGGTGAGCACCCACCTGACCATCGGAGTGCACACCTGGACCCGGTACGCGTTGGCCGAGCAGCTGCTCGACCAGGCGCTGCGGACGGTGGCGGATGATCCCGCCGTGCGTCGGTCCCTGCCGTTGGGCGTTCGCTTCGACGACCCGGCGAGCTTCGGCGAGGATCTGGAGGCGACCCGTACGGCGCTGGTCACCGCGCTGCAGCGCGCGGACCTCGACCAGGTCAGGCGGACGCTGCAGGTCGCCGCACGCGGCACGTCCCGGGCGGCGCCTGTCGGACCGCTCGCACAGCTCCAGGCGGCGGACGCCTTGGCCGTCGAGACGCCGCTGCGTCTCCGGGAGCATCTGGCCGCGACCATCGAGCCCACTGCTTCCGGAAGCGTCCTGCGCAGCCGCGGCGGCGAGCTGGCGCTGGGCGAGGAGGATGTCGCCCCGGTGAAGGCCCTGCTGGCCGATGGTCAGCTGACCGCCGGAGACCTCGGACTGGATCTGGCCCGGCGGCTGCTGCTCGCCGGGGTGGCCGTGGCGGCTTGAGCGAATCGCTGACCGCGTTCCGCTGCGCGACGGCCGCTCGGCGGCGGGCCGACCCGGTGGTCGGATCGGCGCCCCAGGCCCGGGGCTGGCTGCTGCTGGAACACCCGGGCCCCTGGCCGGTGGACGCCGTGGCCGGCTCCGGCATCGAGCCGCGGATCCTGCAGTCGCTGCAGCAAGCCGCCTCGGCCGCGGGCGCCCGGATCCTGCTGGTCCGGCGTCCGGGACGCCTTCAGCGGGACGCGGCCCGGCGCTGGATCCTGACCCGACCCGGCCGGCCGACGGTCGCCGGCCCGTGGCGCGAGGACGAAGAACTGCGCGCGGCCGCTGCGGCGTTGGCCGGGGCGCCGACCGCCACCGACACTGCCCCGCCGGCCGAGGCGCTCATCCTGGTCTGCGCCCACGGGATGCACGACGCCTGCTGCGCGATCCGTGGCCGCCCCGTCGCCGCAGCTCTGGTCGAGCACTACCCGGACCAGGTGTGGGAGTGCAGCCACGTGGGCGGTGATCGCTTCGCACCCAACGTGGTGCTGCTGCCCGACGGCTTCTACTACGGCAACCTCGACCCGGAGACGGCCGTCGAGGCCGTTCGGGACCATCTGAGTGGAACCGTCGACGCCCGCTGGCTGCGCGGCATGGCGAACCTACCGCCGCCGGTGCAGGCGGCGGCCGCGGCGGCCTACGACCGGCTCGGACCGCTGGCCCCCGGGGCGGTGACCGTGGAGTCGGTGGATCAGGTGGGTGCGCACGACGGCCACGGCTCCGAGACCACCGTCCTGCTCCGGGCGGGCGGGGCCCGTCGGGTGCGGGTCGAGGTGCTGGCGACCCGCCGGCCGGTGGCCCAGCTGACCTGCCGGGCCGCTCGCGAGACGCCGGCCACCGCGTACCAGGTGGTGTCATTCGTCCAGCTCAGCGGGTAGCCGGTCACAGGCACTCGCCGCGCAGCGCGCCGACGGCCGCCGCGGCCGACCCGTCAGGAAGCGGCGTCGGGAGCGTTCCCAGAACTGTGCTCGTGACGTCTACGAGGCGAGATCCAGTGTCGGTCGATATATCCCCGTAACCCGGCTCACAGTAGGGTCGCGTGCATGGCTACCTCCGCAGCCGAGGACATCCTCGCGCACAGTGAGCTGAAACGCTCGATCACCGCCAAGCAGCTGTACTTCTACGTGGTCGGCGACGTGCTCGGCTCGGGCATCTATGTTCTCGTCGGGCTGGTCGCCGCCGCCGTCGGCGGGGCCTTCTGGATGGCCTTCCTGGCCGGCGTGGCGATCGCCCTCATCACCGGCCTCGCATACGCCGAGCTGGTCACCAAGTACCCGCAGGCCGCCGGTGCCTCGCTGTACATCAACAAGGCGTTCCGCAATCCTCTGCTGACGTTCTTCATCACCATCTGCATGCTGTCGGCCAACATGGCCGCGGTGGGGTCGCTGGCGTCGGGTTTCGTGCGCTACTTCAGCGGGCTGGTCGGGCTGTCGGAGGAGTCGATCTGGCGGGCCACCATCGTGGCGCTGGTCTTCATCGCCATCATCACCGTCATCAACCTGATCGGCATCACCGAGTCGGTGGTCGTGAACGTCGTCATGACCTTCATCGAGCTCAGCGGCCTGGTCATCGTGATGATCATCGGCGTCATCGCCCTGGTCACCGCGGTCAACGAGCCGGGGGTGCTGCTGCAGTTCACCGCGGAAGGCTCACCGGTCATCGCAGTGCTGGCCGGCGTCTCGCTGGCCTTCTTCGCCATGACCGGGTTCGAGAACGCGGCCAACGTGGCCGAGGAGACGGTCGACCCGGCCCGGGCGTTCCCTCGAGCCTTGATCGGCGGCATGATCACCGCGGGCGTGGTCTACGTCCTGGTGTCCATCTCTGCGGCCCTGGCCGTGCCCATCGACACCCTGGCCGGCAACACGCTGCTCGAGGTCATCCGCGCCGACCTCTTCTTCATCCCGGCCACGATCATGCTGGTGGTCTTCGGGCTGATCGCCATGGTCGCCATCAGCAACACCACGCTGGTCACGGTGGTGGCCCAGGCCCGCATCCTGTACGGGATGGCCCGTGAGGACGTCGTGCCGTCGGTGTTCGCCAAGATCCACCCGACCCGGCGGAGCCCGTACGTGGCGTTGATCTTCGGCGCTCTCATCGTCAGCACCCTGCTGGTGGTGGGCGCGGCGATCCGGACCAGCCAGGCCGGCGCCGGTCTACCGGCCGACGAACAGCTCGACATCGTCGACCGGCTGGCCACGATCACGGTGGTGTTCCTGCTGTTCATCTACGCGCTGGTGATCGTGGCCTGCCTGAAGCAGCGCGGCAAGGACGAGGGTCCTCACGTCTACCGGGCGAACACCCCGCTGCTGATCGTCGGGATCGTCGGCAACCTGGCGGTGCTGACCTACACGCTGATCGACGATCCGACCTCGCTCTACTGGGTGGCCGGCCTGCTGGCCGTCGGCCTGGTGCTGTACCTTCTCGAGCGGTTCTTCGGCAAGAAGCAGCTACGACCGCCGGGCGCCGAACGCGGTGACCCCGAGGCTGCTGACTCGCCCCCGTCGAACAAGGAGCTCTGAACCATGCACTGCATCGTCGCCACCGACGGTTCCCGCGCCTCTCTCGTCGGAGCCCGGCAGTTCAAGTGGATCGCCGACTCCCGGGAGATCACCGACGTGACCATCGTCGCGGTGGTGGCCCCGTTCGCGGCGGTGCCGTTCGCCAACGAGCTCGGCCCGCACCGCACCACCGAGCTGACCGAGCTCAGCTTCGCCGACGAGGCGGAGACCGCGGTCGACATCGTCGCGGCGGAGTTCGAGGGATGGGGCCCGGCCGTCCACAAGCAGATTCGCAGCGGCTCGCCCGCCCAGGAGATCATCCGGGCAGCCGAGGACGTTGACGCGGACCTGATCTCCTTGGCCGCGGGCAGCCGGGGTCTGACCCGGACGATCCTGCTTGGCAGCACCGCCTCCCGGGTGCAGCACTCCGCACCGTGCCCGGTGCTGGTCTGCCGCCCGACCCCGAAGAGCGAGCGCGCGACCACCGGCTGAGCACGGAGGGCCTGGGCGAGAACCATGGCGCGGATCCTGGTCGTCGAGCATGAGGCCGATGCCGGGATCGGCCTGGTCGGCGAGCGGATCGGGCGGGCCGGGGCCGAGCTGGCGGTGGTCGGTCCGGACACCGGTCGAGACGTACCGCGCTCGGCCGAGGGGTACGACGGGGTGGTCGTGCTGGGCGGCAGTCCCAGTCCGAGCGACGAGTCTGTCGCCTGGTTCGCCGATGTCCGCGCGCTGATCCGCGACTGCCTGGACCGCGAGGTGCCGCTGCTCGGCATCTGCCTGGGCGCCCAGCTGCTCGGCCTGGTGGCCGGCGGCCGGACCGACCTCCTACTCGGCGGCCCGGAGGTCGGCGTATGCACCCTCCGGCCGACCGCCGCCGCGGCAGGCGACCCGCTGCTCGGAGACCTGCCGACGCCGACCCGGTCCCTGGAATGGCACTTCTACGAGGTTCGCGAGCTGCCACCCGGCTCGACGTCGCTCGTCGCCAGCGACCGCTGTGCTCATCAGGCCTTCCGGGTCGGTCGGTACGCCTGGGGCCTGCAGTTCCACCTCGAAGCGCTGCCCTACACCGTCGAGGCCTGGTCCCACGGCGAGGACGAGCTCCTCGCGGCCAGCGGCCTCACCGGCTCGGAGCTCGCCCGGCAGATGCAGGAGTCCGAACCCGATCTGCGCGCCACCTGGTCACCGGT
>DATHBQ010000296.1:0-3953 GCA_035296105.1 Propionibacteriaceae bacterium
GGGAGCGGCAGGCCGCGCCGCTCCGGGTCAGTCTGCCGGTGACGCTGACCGCGCTGGGGTGCCTGGGGGTGGTGCTGATGCCGAAGTCGCCGTTCTGGGTCTTCGGGCCGCTGGCCGTGCTGGCCGCGGTACGCCGCCGGCGCGCTCAGCTGCGATGAGCTGACCGGTCAGGCGACCGCCGACATCGGGCGGTCCAGGATCGCGTCGATGACGTCGAACCGGTCTTGCTCCTGGAGATCCCAGAGATTCCGCGGCGGCGTCGCCAGGGCCCGGCTCAGCTGGGGGCCGAGATCGGCGGCGTCGCGAATCCAGGGCACGATGCCGGCCCGGTCCAGGGCGGCCGCGTTCGTCTCCCCGTGGCCGGAGATGGTCCGGTAGGTCACGGTCGGCTTACCCGCGGCGAGCGCCTCCAGGCTGGCGAACCCGCCGGCGTTCTGCACCACTCCGTCCACCGCGGTCAGCAGCATCGGGATGTCGCTGATCCAGTCGCGGGCGATCACCGAGCACTTGTTGCGTAGCCGGTTGTACAGCCGCTTGTTCCGGCCGCACAGCACCACCGGGACTGCGACTCCGGTGGCCGCGATCTCCTCGGCCGCCCGGTCCAGCGTCCCGATGCCCATGGAGCCGCCGGTCATCGCCACCAGAGTCTGGTCCAGCGGCAGCCCCAGCACCTCACGGCACGACGTCCGCGTCCGGTGGGGCGGCTTGGCGAAGAAGTGCTCGGGCACTGCCGGCCGGACCACCCGGGTCAGCCGGGCCCCCAGCACGGTTGCCTGCTGGGCCGGGATGTCGTGCAGGGCCAGGTGGATGTCGACCGCCGGGTGCACCCACGCCCGGTGCACCGACATGTCGGTCAGGTAGGTGACCACCGGGACGCGGATGTCGCCCTGGGCCCGCAGCTCACCGAGCGCCTGGCTGGCGAAGGGGTGGGTGGAGACGATGGCCGCGGGATCATGGCCGGCGATGCCGGCCAGGGCGTCCCCGGTGTGCCGCATCCCCTTGATGATGACCTTGTTGATGCCCTCGCTGCGGTTGCCGTAGCGCAGCAGGTAGCGGTAGACCGACGGAGCCAGCTGCACCTGCTGCAGGTACGCCGCCCGCAGCGAGCGGCCCAGCGGCTTGCTCATCAGCTTGACGATGTCGGTGATGGCGGCGCTGTAGCCCGCCGCGCTCAACCGGGCGGCGATCGCCTTGGCGGCCGCGTCGTGGCCCGCTCCGAAGCTGGCCGAGATGATGACGACCCGGCCGCGGGTTCGATCCCGTGCGGATCGACCTCGGACCGACAACTTGTGCCGCAAAGCGATTGACCACCCTTTGCCAGACTCACTGCCCACTCGGGCCGGGACCACGCTAGACGATCCGAGGGCTTTCCCGCGAACGGCGGGCCGAGGCTGGGCAAAACCCTCCTGGTCAGGCAGAAAACCGCAACCAGGTTGCTGATCGAAGATCGACAGCGGCCAAACATCCGGTGAACTTCGGGGTCGGTTCCAGGGGAGATTCGGGGCCGCAGGACCGCTTAGGGGCCTGTCAGTCCCAGGCTGAGCCGGGACGGGACATCCGTCGCTGCCGGCCGATGCCCTTTTGGCACTGGCCGCCGACCGGTGGGTATGGATAGGACATGCACCAGAAGTCGCTGGCCATCTATCTGCGCAACCACTACGCCGGCGCCCAGGCCGGCAAGGAGCTCTTCCGCCGGGCCGAGCGGAACCAGCGCGACCGACCGTACGGCGCGGAGCTGACGGCGCTGCGGGCGGACGTGGAGGAGGACGACCGGGCGCTCCGCGTCGTGCTGGATGCCGAAGGTGTCGCGCCCGACCGACCGCAGGCCGTGCTGCTCCAGCTGGGTGAGCGGGTGGGCCGGCTCAAGCCGAACGGCTCGCTGCTGCAGCGGGCGCCGTTGAGCGACCTGATCGAGGTCGAGGCCATGCTCGACGCGGTTCGCGCCAAGGCGGCCGGGTGGCAGGCCCTCACCGCCATCCCCGCTCCGCGCTGGCGCGCCGAGGTCGATCCGCAGGAGTACTACGACCGGGCGATGGGCCAGGCCGACCGGCTCAGCGCCATCCACCGCGAGGTCGCGACCCGGCTGTTTACGCCGTAAAGAGGCAGCGGTACCGTGACCTCAAACATGATCATCACCTGAGGAGATCTGTCGTGAGCACCTCTGTCCCGCCCGACGGCAACGACGCCGCGCGTACCGACCGGACGGACTTCGATCGGACGGGCGACGACCGCAGGACCACTGCGGCCGATACGCCCCTCAGCCGCAAGGAAGTTGTTGCGCGGGAGAAGGAGCGCTTCGGCGGGATGAAGTTCGGCGCCTGCTTCTTCGGCTGGCTGACCGCGACCGGCATGGCGGTGCTGCTCACCGGCCTGCTCGCCGCGGCAGGGACCGGTCTGGGGCTGGCGACCAATGTCAACCCGAACGATGCGGCGGCCGCCCCGATCCAGACCATCGGCCTGGTCGGCGGCCTGGTCCTGCTGGTGATCATATTGATCAGCTACTTCGCCGGCGGGTACGTGGCCGGCCGGATGGCCCGGTTCGCCGGCGCCAAGCAGGGCATCGGCGTCTGGCTGTGGGCGCTGATCATCGCCGTCGTGGTGGCGATCCTCGGGGCGGTGGCCGGGTCACAGTTCAACCTCCTGGCCAACCTCAACGGCTTCCCGCGGATCCCGGTGAACGAGGGCGACCTGACCACCGCGGGCATCATCACTGCGATCGCCGTCGCCCTGCTCGCGCTGATCGGGGCGATCCTCGGCGGCCTGGCCGGCATGGCCTACCACCGCCGGGTCGACAGGGAGGGGCTCGGCCGCTGACCACCCCTCGCTAACCGTTGGCCGCCGGCTGCCACTCCGCGTCGCAACCTCCGCCCCTCGCAGGCTCGGGGCTCCCGCCAGACCCGTCCACGCTCCGCCGAGTGCCAGCCGGCGACCTACGCTTCGTTCGTCCCCGGCCCTAGGCCGGCGTGAGCAGCTCCTGGTCGACCACGGTCGGCAAGGAGAGCGTCTTGTAGCCGACGTCGTCGAACAGCACGGTCAGCTCGTCGCCCTCGACGCCCATCACCACCCCGGCGCCGAACGCCGGGTGGGTCACCGGCTGCTCGACCCGGAACGGTCCGGCGTCGGGCACGTCGGTCGCCAGACCGGCGCGGCAGTTGTCGCAGTCACCGCAGAGCTCGGCGGTCTGCTCGCCGAAGTACTCGAGCAGGAACTGGCGACGACAGCGCCGGGTCTCCGCGTACGCGCGCATCCGCTCGATCCGTGACTCCTGCAGCTTCCGGTACGCCTCGGCCCGCTCGACGACCGCCGGCACGTTCGGCCGGTGGCCGTTGCTGCCGGCCTCGCCGACCAGGTTGAGGATCCGGCCCAGCTTGCGCCCGCTCAGCCCGGTCTGCTCGCTCAGCCCCTGCCGATCCGGCTCAGTGCCCCCCGGCCAGGCGTCCAGCACCGCCGCCACGTCGTTCGGCGCCGGCGGGGCCGCGCTGAAGAACCGGGCCAGGCTGAGGTCCTCCGGTCGGAAGTAGAGCACGCCGACCGCCGGCTTCCGGTCCCGGCCGGCCCGGCCGACCTCCTGGTAGTAGGAGTCGGGCGACTCCGGGGCGTGGGCGTGCACGACGAACCGGATGTCCGGCTTGTCCACGCCCATCCCGAACGCCGACGTGGCCACCATCACCTCCAGCCGCCCGGCCATGAAGTCGTCCTGGACGGAATCCCGGACCCGCTTGCTCAGTCCGGCGTGGTAGGCCGCCGCCGCCAGCCCGGCTTCGGCCAGGTCGCGGGCGTACGCCTCGGTCGCCTTGCGGGTGCGGACGTAGACGATCCCGGGTCCGGCGGTGCCGAGCACAGCGTCAAGCACCCGGGCGCGCTGGTCGCCCTCGTCCAGGCACCGCTCCACGCCCAGGTAGAGGTTGGTGCGCGCGGAGCCGCCGACCACCACCGTGGGGTCGTGCAGCCGC